>DASQCE010000261.1:0-12134 GCA_035634855.1 Mycobacterium sp. | reverse complement strand
GCGAGCTCTCGAAGCGGTTCGGAGTGTCGCGGGCGACGGTGCGTGAAGCGGTGCGCGGCCTTGTCGAGGCTGGATACGTCACCCGTCGCCGTGGATCCGGCAGCTATGTCGCCGAGCGTCGGCGAATGCCGCATGGCCTCGACTCGACGCTGAGCTACCTCGCGATGATCGAGAGTGCGGGCGCACACGCCGGGATGCGGGTGCTGGACGCAGTCTTCGAGCAGTGCGAAAAGACCGACAGCCTTTTGCATCTCAGCAGGGGCGACATGGTCCTTGCGGTGGAGCGGGTGCGCACGGCAGACGGCCAGCCGGTGATCTACTCACGCGACCGCATCCCCGCACGCCTGCTGAGGACCGACCTCGACCTGCAGAACCTGGACCCATCGCTGTTCGCGCTTCTTAGTTCCTCGGGGCATGCGGCGGACCACGCAACCGCGACGTTGCGCGCGGTCGCCAGCACCAGCCAGACCGCGAAAGTGCTGGGCGTGCGGCGTGGGAAGCCGCTGCTCTATATCGAGGAGGTCGACTTCGGGCGCGACGGCACTCCGGTCATGCTGTCCCGGGAATGGCACGTGTCCGAGGCCTTCGATGTCCGGATCAACCGGAAGGCCAACACTCGTCACGCGCTCCCTGCGTCGACGACGGCGTAGCCCGAACTCGGGTAATTGGGTTCTATTGGTCTGATGGCCTACCTTTAGGGTGAGAATTCGGTAAATATACAAGGTCAGGCAGGCGTGAGGTGGTTTCCAATGGTTGACTGCTCGTCATGACTGGCATGCTGTCGCAATCCGAGCTGGAGTCGCTGGTGGCCGCCGGTGACATCGACACCGTCATCGTCGCGTTCTGCGACATGCAGGGGCGGCTGACCGGCAAGCGGGTGTCGGCCCGGTTGTTCGTCGAGGACGTCGCCGCGCACGGCGCCGAGTGTTGTAACTACCTGCTCGCCGTCGACGTCGACATGAACACGGTCGACGGGTACGCCATCTCGAGCTGGGAGACCGGCTACGGCGACATGGTGATGACACCCGATTTCGCGACACTGCGGCTGCTGCCGTGGCTGCCCGGCACCGCGATGGTGATGGCCGACCTGTCCTGGATCGACGGCAATCCGGTGACCCAGGCCCCGCGCAGCATCCTCAACCGCCAGATCGACCGGCTCGCCGAGCGCGGCCTGGTGCCCTACGTCGGCACCGAGCTGGAGTTCATGGTGTTCGACGACACTTTTCGCGAGGCCTGGTCGAAGGACTACCGTGGGCTTACACCGGCCACCGACTACAACGTCGACTACGCGATGCTGGCGTCCACCCGGATGGAGCCGTTGCTGCGCGACATCCGGCGCGGTATGGACGGCGCGGGCATGTACTGCGAGGGTGTCAAGGGCGAGTGCAACTTCGGTCAGCAGGAGATCGCGTTCCGCTACGACCACGCGCGGCTCACCTGCGACAACCACACCATCTACAAGAACGGCGCCAAGGAGATCGCCGACCAACACGGCAAGAGCCTGACGTTCATGGCGAAGTTCGATGAGCGCGAAGGAAACAGCTGCCATATCCACATCTCGTTGCGTGGCGACGACGGCGGCGCGGTGTTCGCCGACACGGACGACGACCTCGGGATGTCGCCGATGTTCCGGAGCTTCATCGCGGGCCAATTGGCGACGCTGCGGGAGCTGACGTTGTTCTATGCGCCGAACGTCAACTCCTACAAGCGTTTTGTCGAGGGCAGCTTCGCCCCGACGGCGATCGCGTGGGGGATGGACAACCGCACCTGCGCGCTGCGCGTCGTAGGGCACGGGCACGGCATGCGGATGGAATGCCGTGCGCCCGGCGGTGACGTCAACCAGTACCTCGCCGTTTCGGCGCTGATCGCGGGCGGGCTGTACGGCATCGAGCGGGAGCTGGAACTGCCGGAAGCGTTGGAGGGCAACGCCTATACCAGCGGGGCGGAACGGCTGCCGACCACCTTGGCGGAAGCGGCGGCGCTGTTCGGCAAGTCCGAGGTGGCGCGGGAGGCCTTCGGCGATGATGTCGTCGAACATTATCTGAACAATGCGCGCGTCGAGCTGACCGCGTTCAACGGCGCAGTGACCGACTGGGAAAGGGTGCGCGGTTTTGAGCGGCTCTAGTGCTAGCGGGAGCAGGGCCCACGCGAAAGCCGGGGATCGCAAAAGCCCCGGAAACGTCGGCGCGTCGGGGACTTTTACGTTCCCCAGCTCGCGCGTGGGCCCAGCCCGACCAGTGATCGGCTTGACCACGTACCTGCAGCAAGCCCAGACCGGAGTCTGGGACGTGCGGGCCAGCTTCCTGCCCGCCATCTACATCGAAGGGGTGAACCTGGCGGGCGGAATCGCCGCCTTGCTTCCACCTCAGCCCGTGGACGCGGATATCGCCTCGCGGATTCTGGACGGGCTGGACGGCCTGATCGTCACCGGCGGACGAGACGTCGTCCCGGAAGGCTATGGGCAACAACCTCACCCGGCCACCGACGAGGCCGTGGCCGACAACCGGCAGCGGGACGCCCTCGAGTACGCCTTGGTCGACGGCGCGATCCGGCGGGGCATGCCGCTGCTGGGTATCTGTCGTGGCGCGCAGGTGATCAACGTCGCGCTGGGCGGCACGCTGCATCAGCATCTGCCCGATGTGATCGGCCACACCCGCCACCAGCAGGGCAACGCGGTGTTCTCCACGTCGGCGGTGCGCACCGTGCCCGGCACGCGGCTGGCCGCGTTGATCGGCGAATCGTCAGATGCGCAGTGCTATCACCACCAGGCCATCGACCGGCTTGGCGAGAGCCTTATCGTCAGTGCACAGGACTCCGACGGCATCATCGAGGCCATCGAAATTCCCGGTGACAACTTCGTTTTGGCGGTGCAGTGGCACCCCGAGGAGCGACTGGACGATCTTCGGTTGTTCGCCGCGGTGGTGGAGGCCGCGGCCGCATATGCGACGGGAAAGTGGCCCCTGGGGGCAGGAGCGAAGCGACTCGGGGGAAGGTAAGAGCGTGACTTCATCAGAAATCATCAACCCCGCCACCGAAGAGGTGCTGCGCACCGTCGAGCAGACCGACGAGGCCGGGGTCGACGATGCGGTCGCCCGCGCCAAGGGAGCACAACGGGACTGGGCACGACTGGCCCCCGCCGAGCGGGCGGCGGCGCTGCGAGCCTTCGCCGCAACGGTCGACGCGCACGTCGGCGAGCTGGCGCAGCTTGAGGTCGCGAACTCCGGGCATCCGATCAGCAACGCGGAGTGGGAGGCCGGCCACGTCCGCGATGTCCTGCAGTTCTACTCCGCTACGCCGGAGCGGTTGTCCGGCAAGCAGATTCCGGTGGCAGGCGGACTGGACGTCACGTTCAACGAACCGCTCGGGGTGGTCGGCGTCATCACTCCGTGGAACTTCCCGATGACGATCGCGTCGTGGGGTTTCGCGCCCGCGCTGGCAGCTGGAAACGCGGTGCTGGTCAAACCGGCGGAATGGACGCCGCTGACCACCATCCGGCTCGGCGAGCTCGCCGTTGACGCCGGGCTGCCGGCCGACCTGTTTCAGGTGCTGCCCGGCAAGGGCTCGGTAGTGGGGGAGCGCTTCGTCAGCCACCCCGACGTCCGCAAGATCGTGTTCACGGGATCCACCGAGGTCGGCACGCGGGTGATGGCAGGCGCGGCCGCACAGATCAAGCGGGTCACTCTGGAACTGGGCGGCAAGAGCGCCAATATCGTGTTCGATGACTGCGACTTGGAGAAGGCGGCGGCGACCGCGCCATACGGCGTGTTCGACAACGCCGGTCAGGACTGCTGTGCACGCAGCCGAATCCTGGTGCAGCGCAACGTCTACGACCGCTTCATGGAGCTGCTCGAACCGGCCGTCAAGGGCGTCGTGGTCGGCGACCCGAGGTCGAAGGACACCGAGATGGGCCCGCTGGTGTCCAAACCGCACTGGAACACGGTGGCGTCCTACGTTCCTGAAGACGCGCCCGTCGCATTCCGTGCCGATGCGCCGTCGGGCTTGGGTTACTGGTTCCCGCCGACCGTGCTGACCCCGTCGCGCACCGACCGCACCGTCACTGAGGAGATCTTCGGTCCGGTGGTGACGGTGCTGCCCTTCGACGACGAAGCCGACGCCATCGCGCTGGCCAACGACACGCCGTACGGGCTGTCCGGATCCATCTGGACCGACAACCTGTCGCGGGCGCTGCGGGTTTCACGCGCCGTGGAATCCGGCAATCTATCCGTCAATTCGCACTCGTCGGTGCGCTACAACACGCCGTTCGGCGGGTTCAAGCAGTCAGGACTGGGCCGCGAGTTGGGCCCCGACGCGCCGCTGTCCTTTACCGAAACCAAGAACGTCTTTTACGCGATCGGAGAAGCCTGATGGATTTGACCCAACGACTCGCCGGGAAGGTCGCGGTGATCACCGGCGGTGCCGGGGGAATCGGACTGGCCACCGGGCGGCGCATACACGCCGAAGGGGCGACGATCGTGGTCGGCGACATCGACCCGACGGCGGGCAAGGCCGCGGCCGACGAACTCGACGGCTTGTTTGTACCCGTTGACGTCTCGGATGAGGCGGCCGTCAACAACCTGTTCGACACCGCCGCCGACACCTACGGATCGGTCGACATCGCGTTCAACAACGCAGGCATCTCACCGCCCGACGACGACGAGATCGAGACCACCGAGCTGCCCGCATGGCAGAAGGTGCAGGACATCAACCTCAAGTCGGTGTATTTGTCCTGCCGGGCCGCGCTGCGCCACATGGTGCCTGCCAAGAAGGGCTCGATCATCAACACCGCCTCCTTTGTCGCGGTGATGGGCTCGGCGACGTCGCAGATCTCCTACACGGCCTCAAAGGGCGGCGTGCTGGCGATGTCGCGTGAACTCGGGATTCAATACGCGCGCAGCGGGATTCGTGTCAACGCGTTGTGCCCGGGACCGGTCAACACTCCACTGTTGCAGGAGTTGTTCGCCAAGGATCCCGAACGCGCGGCTCGGCGCCTGGTGCACGTCCCGATGGGCCGGTTCGCCGAGCCGGAAGAACTGGCCGCCGCGGTGGCGTTCTTGGCCAGTGACGACGCGTCCTTCATCACCGGCGCCACCTTCCTTGTCGACGGTGGCATCAGCGGCCACTACGTCACTCCGCAGTAGACCATGTCGGCCGAACCGGACGTCCCGCTCGTGAGCGAAGCACTGCTGCGCCCGGTGCGGCCCGGGAACCCGTTCGAAGACACCGTCGAACGGCTGCTGCAGACGATCAGGCTTGGCGTGCTGCAGCCCGGCGAATCCCTTCCGCCCGAACGCGAACTCGCGGCCCGGCTGGGAGTGAGCCGCGACACCGTTCGGGAAGCCATCAAGTCACTGGCCGACGCAGGCTATCTGGTGTCGCGTCGCGGTCGTTACGGCGGCACGTTTCTGGCCGACGAGCTGCCGAGGCACACGGACAACACTCCAGGTGTGAGCCGTGCCGAGATCGACGACGCGCTGCGGTTGCGTGAGATCCTCGAGGTCGGCGCCGCCCGGATGGCGGCGAGCCGCACGCTGACCGCCGCCGAGCGGGAGGTGCTGTGGTCGCGGCTGGCCGATGTCCGAGGCGCGTCGCCCGACGACTACCGTCGGCTGGACTCGCGCCTGCACCTGGCGATCGCGGAGGCGGCGGGCTCGCCGTCACTGGTGCCGTTGGTGGCCGAGAACCGGATGCGGCTCAACGCGCTGCTCGACCAGATTCCCTTGCTGCCACGCAACATCGCGCATTCCGACGAGCAGCATGAGGCGATCGTCGTGGCGATCCTGGCCGCCGATGGTGAGGGCGCGGCGGCAGCGATGCGGGCACACGTCGCGGGATCCGCGGCCCTGTTGCATGGATTCCTTGATTGAACGACAGATCGGCGTCGGATGCCAACGACCAGACGTGGCGTGCCGACCCTGAACGTCATACAGGAATGCAGAATACGAGTCAGAATCGAACGATGAAGCCGGCTGGTGTACACCATGTCGCCATCTGCGTCGCCGACGTGCAGAAGGGTCTTGCCTTCTATCGCGACGTTCTCGGCATGACGCAGCTGCCGCGCCCGGATCTCGGCCCGGGGTACTGGCTCGACGCCGGCGGCCAGCAGGTACACCTGATGGAGTCCGACACCCAGCCGCCCGGTGCGAACCACTTCGCGATCCGAGTCGACGACATTGATGCCGCAGTCACCGACCTGCAGGAGCGGGGCGTCGAGGTGCACCGAGTCCCGCTCATTGCCGGCGCCGGGTACCAGGCCTTTCTGCACGATCCGTTCGGCAACTTACTCGAGTTGAACCAGCCGGAATAGCCTGCGCTCCCTGAGCTACCAAGCCCAGCTCGCTCGACCTGTCCTCCGCGCGGCCGTCATCGGGACAGGGCTCCGGCCTTGCGAGGAAGGAGAATTCGATGATCGAAACACTGCCAGACATGCCGGAGGGAGTGATCGGCATCCGCGTGTCGGGCCGACTGCTTGGTGAGGACGTGCGCGAGTTCACGCCCGCCATGCAGGAGCTGTTCAAGACCGGTGAGATCAGGATCGTGGAGGTCGTCGCGTCCGATCACGAGGGCTTCGGCCCGGCGGCTTGGTCGAGGACCTGACGCTGGGCTTCGGCGCTCTCTTCCAGCATCATTCGGCCTTCAAACGAATCGCCGTAGTATCCGACAAGAAAGGGTCACCCATACGCTGCATTCGCTGGCGTGCGGCTTTGTGCACTGAGGCGCCGCTCAGTGCTTCTGTTGGGCTGGCTTGTATTTCAACGCATACCGATAGAAGTCCGCATTCTTCAGTTGAGCGGCCGCCGCATCGTCGACCACGACCGTGACATGCGGATGGAGTTGGAGGACCGATCCGGGGCAGCTTGCGGTAAGCGGACCCTCGACGGCCGCCGCGATCGCCTCCGCCTTGTGACTGCCCGTTGCGATGAGCACGAGATGCCGGGCAGCGCTGATGGTTCCGAGTCCCTGGGTGATGACGTGGCGGGGCACGTTGTCGATGCCGGTGAAGAACCGCGCGTTGTCGCGTCGTGTCTGCTCGGTAAGGGTCTTGACCCGGGTGCGTGACCCCAATGACGATCCCGGCTCGTTGAATCCGATGTGCCCGTTGCTTCCGATGCCCAGCAATTGAACGTCGATCGGGCCCGCGTCGGCGATCAAGGCATCGTATTCCTCTGCCGCAACAAAGATGTCGTCGGCAACACCGTTGGGACTGTGCACGCGCGTGGAGTCGATGTCGACGTGGTCGGTGAACTCCGCACGAATGACATGCGCATAGGACTGCGGGTGGTCCGGCGGCAAGCCGACGTACTCGTCGAGCAGAAATGCCTGTACATCGGCGAACGTGAGTCCTTCCTGCCGATGCCTGCGAATCAGGTGTCGGTAGACGGAGAGGGGAGAAGAGCCCGTCGCCAGTCCCAGAGTGGTCGCTCCGGACGTGACCGCGTCGGCGAAGATGTCGGCCGCGGTAACGCCGCACTGTTGTTCGTGTTGCCTGATGACGACTTCCATCGTTCCGACTAGGCCTCACTTGCGATTCTGCGCACACGCCGCTCGAAGACCAAATCCCATGCGGTGTCCATTGCCGTCGCGATTGCGCCGACGAGGACGGCGTCCTCGCCGAGATGACCTCCAACGATGTCTGGAACCACCGGAATGGTCGCCGCCAGCTCGTCCTGCATCGGGCCGGCAAGCAGGTCGGCGTTGCGCCCGATGCCGCCGGCGAGCACGATCAACCCGGGGTCAAGCACGGCGGTCACCACCGACACGACGTGGGCAAGCTTCAACGCCTCTTCCGCGACGACTCGCAGCGCGAGTTCATCGCCTCCGCGAGCCATGTCGAAGACCGCCTTCGCCGTGTGCACCCGGCTCAACCCGGCCTGATGGGCCGCTGACACCACCGCCTGGGCCGCTGCCACGATCTCCACCGGTCCTGGGCGGTGCGCCGTCACGCCGGCCGGGACCCGGTCGTAGGGCAGATCCGCGATCTCCCCTGCCGCGCCGTGTGCGCCGCGAAAGAGCTTCCCATTGACCAGGATTCCCATGCCGATGCCGGTGCCGACCGTGAGACATGCAATGACATCGACTCCTCGGGCTGCGCCCAACGCGTGCTCACCGACCGCACACAGATTGGCGTCGTTTTCCACGATCACTTCCGAGCCGTCCGCTCCGAGCGTCGACACCAACTCGTGCAACAAGCCACGGCGTTCCCAGCCGGGCAGATTCGGCGCCCGGTGCACCGTGCCGCTGGCCACGTCCGGGATGCCCGGCGTCCCGAGGACAGTCACCACGATGTCGCGCGGGGCCAGCCCAGCCTCCGCGATGGCACGTTCGACGGATTCCCGCGTTGTCCGCAGCAACATGGCCCCCGACCTGCTGCGGTTCGGCTGTTCGAGGCGGGCGACGATCGCGCCTTCCAGGTCTGCGACCGCGACATGGATTACGCGCCTGCCGACGTCGACACCAACGATGTGACCCGCGTCCGGAGCCGTCCGATAGATGACCGCCGCCCGGCCGGGACGAGCAGAACTCCGGCCGATCGCACGCACCAGGCCCTGCTGCTCCAGATCCAGGAGTGCCTGCCCGACTGTCGGTTTCGATAGACCGGTGTCGCCGGCGATCTGCGGACGGGTCGCCTCACCATGCCCTCGGAGCCGGTCAAGCACCAGCCGTTGGTTCAGCGCGCGCATGCTTGCCGGGGTCCCCGCTTGCGGCGCAGCCTGGCCCACCACCGTGTCCGTCTCCGTTCCAGTCGCAGGAAAGTTTACAAACGACTCTTCCAAGACGGTCGGATTGTATGTTAAGAAAGTTTCCTAACAAAGTAAGGAGGGCCTCGTGAATTCCCCATCCATCAGTCCCGGGGCGTCCGGGGCTGCGGTGTCCCCGCAACCCGCACTCGAACGCAAGATCGGCCCGCTACAAGCCACTGCGATCAACATGACCCAGATGTGCGGCATCGGCCCGTTCGTCACGATTCCCGCGATGGTCGCCACGATCGGTGGCCCGGAAGCGATGTTCGGCTGGATCATCGGCGCCATCCTCGCGCTCGCCGACGGTCTCATCTGGGCCGAACTCGGCGCCGCCATGCCCGGCGCGGGCGGCACGTACATCTATCTGCGTGAAGCGTTCCAGTACCGCACCGGCCGTCTGATGCCGTTCCTGTTCGTCTGGAGCGCAGTGCTTTTCATCCCGCTGATCATGTCCACCGGGATCATCGGTCTCATCCAGTACCTCGGCTACCTGATGCCTGGGGTGACCAGCGACTCCGGGAACACCGCGCTGGGCAAGGCCATCGGAATCGTCATCATCCTGGTGATCATGGTGGCGCTGTTCCGCAAGATCGGCCAGATCGGCAACCTCACCACGGTGCTGTTCGTCGTCATGCTGGCCGCGGTGCTCAGTACGATCGTCGCCGCCTTCACGCACTTCAACGGCGCACAAGCGTTCGCCTTCACACCCGGCGCGTTCAGCTTCAGCGGCGGGACGTTCTGGGCCGGCCTCGGCGCGGGCCTGATTATCGCGATCTACGACTATCTCGGCTACAACACCACCGCCTACCTCGGCGCTGAGATGCGCGATCCCGGCCGCACGATCCCGCGCTCCATCGTTTTCTCGATCCTCGGCATCATGAGCCTGTACTTCCTGCTGCAGATCGGCGTGCTGGGCGCGATTCCGCTCGACGAGTTGAAGAACGCCACATCCGTGGCCTCCAGCGTGCTCGAGCAGGCGTGGGGATCCGGCACAGCGCGGGCGATCACGGTTCTGATCATCGTGGCGGCCATCGGTTCGGTGTTCGCCGGTCTGCTCGGCGGATCCCGCGTTCCATTCGAAGCGGCCCGCGACAAGGTGTTCCTGCCAGTGTTCGGACGATTGCATCCGAAGCTGCATCTGCCAACCGCCGGTGTGCTCACCATGGGCGCGATCACGATCATCGGTTCGCTGTTCACGCTGACCACCATCATCAACGCAGCAGTGGCGACCCTGGTCATTATTCAATCGCTGGCCCAGGTCGCCGCGATCGTCGTGCTGCGCCGCCGCCAGCCGAATCTTCACCGCCCATATCGGCAATGGCTCTACCCGGTGCCCACGATCATCGCGCTGGTCGGCTGGGTGTACATCTACATCTCCGCGACTTGGCTCTCGATCGGCCTGTCCCTTGGCTGGATCCTGATCGGCGTCATCGCGTTCCTCATCTATGCCAGGGCCGAGCACACCTGGCCGTTCGGACCCAAGGAGATCAAAGAGGCCTTCGCCGACGGGGGCTAGTGGCCTGCCGGCCGCGAGATGGGTTCAGCGGCAGTCTCGTTCGCATCACAGGTCGCCGGAGATTGCGTTCGTATTCGCGCGCACGCCAACGTAGTCTCGTTGGTGCGTCGTCCCGATTGTGTTGAGACTTGGGCAGGCTGAGATAACGACCAACCCTTCGAAGCCCGACGGCAACACGCACTACCTGCCGGCAGAGCATCGCGCCAAGTACCTAGAAGTCACAAGGGTGGTGGGTCGGCGGCGTAGCGGCTCGGTTGAGTCCGCGTTCGTATTCGATGCGGGCGGCGCGGTCTTGGGTGCGGGTGCGCTTTCGGGTCGGCATGGCCAGTCCGTGATTCGACTCGCCGGCGGACTGTTGGGCAGCGCCAACGTCGCGGTGGGGACCGCGAGCTGCGGGAAGAACCGCGCACCGGTGGGCGTGGTGATGTGACTGCGTCCGCTGGGTGTGGTCAACACGATGGCGCCGTCGGGAATCAAGCTTGGACACAGGTTAGTCAAACCGGAATCAACCGCGCGGGTCATGGCACATTCATTGCTTACGCCCCTGTCAAAAGACAGGTCTGAATGTTATTTTCTCGGACGCCAACAGTAGGAAAGAGGCGTGCTATGCGCCCAACAAAATCACGAACCATCACTTCACTCTTCGCGGTTGGCGCAGGGTTTGCGGTATCCGCAATCATCGGCGCACCCGCCGCCGTCGCCCAGCCGGGAGATACAGCTTGCGCACCCGGTCAAGTAGTAATTGACGGTCAATGCAACGTCCCCGACAATGCGAACAGCGTCCCTGCGCCTCAAGATGGCACCGGCGGGCCCGGGATGGGCGGCGGCGACTCTGGGATGGGCGGCGGCGACCACAGTGGCGGCCACGGGCACTAACCCGCTCAATGGGCACGTCCAAACCAACACCGCAAGAAAAGAGACATGCAATGGGCGCAACAACATCGGGCGCAGCAATATCACGCACCGTTCGACTTTCAGTGGCAGCGGGTGCATTGTCCGCCGCGTTTGCCGTGATTGGTGTACCAATCGCAGTCGCCCACGCAGACGACCTGACGTGCTCGGACGGCGAAGTAGCGTTGGACGGCACCTGCGTTCCGCCCACGGACAGCACCTCCACTGCCCTGGGGCTTCCGCAAGGCAACGTCAATGACGTGGTTTCGTCCCTCAACAACCCCAGCCTCTTCGACCCTCCCTACCAGCTCACCGAATCAGAGGTGGCGTCGCCCGGGTTCAATGCGCACCCCGGCGGCGGGGGCGGCGGCCACGGGCGCTAACCCGGACCATCGGGGTATTGCGTTTCCGTCCAGCCGGTGTAGAAAGTCTTGAGCAGGTGGTGGCATCGAATACGCGAAGAAGACTTCAATGGCCCGAAGCTCGCCCTGCCAATCCGGCGCGAGGCACGCGATCGCCTAGACGCAGGCCTTCCGAATGAGAGCGGCAACGGCGTGCGGCTGCGACATGTAGACGGCGTGGCTGGCGGCCACCTCGACCGTGGTGGCGCCGGCCCGCTGCGCCATGGCGCGCTGGGCGGACGGCGGGATCATGCGGTCTTCGGTGGCAATCAGGTACCAGCTTGGCTTAACGCGCCAGGCGGGCTCGGTGACCGGCTTAACCAAGGCGTCCACCGCCCACGGGACCTGGGAGTCGGCCATGAACACGGCGTCTGCGGCGAGCAGGTCAGCACAGAACGAGTTGTGGAACTTCGCCCGCTGTTGGAACAAAAACCCGCCAGGCGCTGCGACGATCGGCGACCCCGTTGGGGTCGCCGCCCAGCGCCTTCACCGACTCGCCCTCACCCGGCGCGAATGCCGCGATGTAGACCAAGGCCGTGACCTTGCCGTGGGTGCCGGCCTCGGTGATGACCGCGCCGCCGTAGGAGT
>DASQCE010000260.1:0-5368 GCA_035634855.1 Mycobacterium sp. | reverse complement strand
CTGATCGAGTTGGGTGCCACTCACCCCGCGGGACAGGCCAGCATCCAATACCTGGGCAACATCCGCTCGATCCTGCGCCAACGCGCCGAAACCGCCGGCCTGCGCGACGCCGACAGCTTCGCCCGGTCGTGCCACATCCTGATGAAGGGCTCCATCGTCGCCGCCGCCGAAGGCGACCGAGAGGCCGCGCACCGCGCCCAGGACATGGCCCGCACCCTCATCGAACAACACCGACGACCAGCCGACAGCTGAACCGGAACCGTGATGTTTGCACGGCCGAAGAGTCCCTGGGCGCTGCGTAGCGTGGCAACGTCAGGTCAATGTGACGCGGCGCACGACGGGGCACTGCGGTTGTCCCCCGCAAGCGGGAGGTGCCCCCAGCCCGCCGGTCATCAGCTGACAGGCCAACTGACGATGATGCTGGTGATGGTCGGTTACACGTTTACCGGGCTCTATCTGTTGTTCGGTGGCTAGGCGGCTCTTAACGTAGACGCATGCGGGCACTGATCATCGTCGACGTGCAGAACGACTTCTGCGAGGGCGGTTCCCTAGGGATTGCCGGCGGCACCGCGGTGGTCCGCGAAATCAACGAGTTTGTAGCTGCCCACCGCGACTACGCCCACGTGGTCGCCACCAAGGACTACCACATCGAGCCGGGCGAACATTTCTCCGAGCAGCCCGATTACCGGCTGTCCTGGCCACGGCATTGCGAGGTGGGCACCCCCGGCGTCGACTTTCACCCGGAGTTCGACGACGGCGCCATCCAAGCGGTGTTCATGAAGGGTCACTACTCCGCCGCCTACAGCGCGTTCGACGCCGTCGACGACACCGGCACGCGGCTGCCCGACTGGTTGCGGCAGCGCGGCGTGGATGAGATCGACATCGCCGGATTAGCCACTGACTATTGCGTGCTGGCGACCGCCACCGACGCCGTCAACGCCGGTTTCGCCACACGGGTGCTTCTCGACCTGACTGCCGGCGTGGCACAGGAGTCCACCGATAAGGCAGTCGAGGACATGCGGGCCGCCGGCGTCGAGGTCGCTTAGTCGGACGACGATCAAGCGGCGAGGCATGAGCCGCGTTGAGGAGTCCGACCGTGGACTAGGCTGTCGGGTCGCGCGGCGCGCCGGTCCACCGCGGCGGGCGACGGTTCAGGTGCGCGCGCACACTTTCCTTGGCGTCGTCGTGACGCATCAAGTGCAGGTGGATTTCGGTCTCACGGTTGCCGACGGCCTCGCGGTCCAGGTCGAACGAATCCCACAGCAACCGCTTGCTGGCGGCCACCGACATCGGCGCGGTGTTCTCCGCGATGTCGTGCGCCACTTCCAGCGCGGCAGGCAGCACATCGGCGGCGTCGAGCACCTTGCTGCCCAACCCCAGCTGCACCGCACGGTGCCCGTCGAAAGTTGCTCCCGTCAATAGGATTTCGGCCGCGTTGGCGATCCCCACCAGCCGCGGCAGCACCCAGTGCGAGTACGCATCGCCGACGACGCCACGCCGGACCTGCACCACCCTGTAACGCGCGTCGGTGGCGAAGAACCGGATGTCGCACTGCATGGCCAACGTCAGGCCCAAGCCGATGGCGTGGCCGTTGACGGCGGCGATCACCGGCTTGGAGAGTGACCATGCGGGCACGTCGATCCCGGCCGCGCTGAAACCGGCCCCGGGTTCGGCGAAGGTCTGATCACCGCCGCCGAGGTCGGCGCCGGCGCAGAACGCAGGCGGTGTGCCGGTCAGCACGATTACCCGGACCGACTCTTCGCGGTCGCAGCTCCGATAGGCGTCGGCCAGCTCGTCGCGCATCCCGTCGCCGATCGCGTTGCGTTGCTGCGGCCGGTTGAGCGTGATGGTCGCCACACCCCGGTCAACTGAGGTGAGCAATGTGCGGTAAGCAGGCAGGTTGACGTCGCTGGACATCGGGTACCTCCGGTGTTGTGAAGATCGGGCGGCCACCGCCCCGTATTGTCGCCTTGGTCCGTTCTGTCGTCCTCGAGAAACCCATCTGGAGCGTGCACTTTGACCCGAGCCGCCGATTCGACGGTCACCCCGGTGGTTGCGGAGCTGTGGCCCGGAAAGGCCTATCCGCTGGGCGCCACCTATGACGGCTCGGGAACCAATTTTGCGGTGTTCAGCGAAGCCGCCGAGAAGGTCGAGTTGTGCCTGTTCGCGGCCGACGGCACCGAGTCCAGGGTGACGCTGCCCGAGGTCGACGGCTTCGTCTGGCACGGCTTCATCCCGAACATCGAGCCCGGCCAGCGCTACGGGTACCGGGTGTACGGCCCCTACGATCCGGCCGCGGGACAACGGTGCAACCCCAACAAGCTGCTGCTGGATCCGTATGCCAAGGCGATCGACGGCACATTCGAGTGGAACCAGTCGCTGTTCGGATACAACTTCGGCGATCCCGACCGCCGCAACGACGACGACTCGGCGCCCAGCGTGGCCAAGTCAGTCGTCATCAACCCGTTCTTCGACTGGGGGGTCGATCGCCCGCCCGGCCATGAGTACGCCGACACCGTCATCTACGAGGCACATGTCAAGGGGCTCACCCAGACGCACCCGGATATCCCCGAGCAGATCCGCGGAACCTACGGGGCAGCCGCGCACCCGGTGATCATCGAGCACCTGAAATCATTGGGCGTCAACGCGATCGAGCTGATGCCGGTGCATCACTTCACCAACGACTCCACGCTTATCGATAAGGGGTTGTCCAACTACTGGGGCTACAACACAATCGGCTTCCTCGCACCAGACCCCAAGTACAGCAGTAGCTCCACCCCGGGCGGACAGGTCCAGGAGTTCAAGGCCATGGTGCGCGCGCTGCACGAGGCCGACATCGAGGTGATCCTCGACGTGGTCTACAACCACACCGCGGAGGGCAACCACCTCGGGCCGACGCTGTCCATGCGGGGGATCGACAACGCCGCCTACTACCGCCTTGTCGACGACGACAAGCGCTATTACATGGACTACACGGGCACCGGAAACAGCCTCAACGTGGGCCACCCGCACACGCTGCAACTGATCATGGACTCGCTGCGGTACTGGGTCACCGAGATGCACGTCGACGGTTTTCGGTTCGACCTGGCCTCGACTCTGGCCAGGGAGTTCTACGACGTGGACAAGCTGTCGGCGTTCTTCGAACTCGTGCAACAGGATCCGACGGTCAGCCAGGTCAAGCTGATCGCCGAGCCATGGGATGTCGGGCCCGGCGGCTATCAGGTGGGCAACTTTCCGCCGCAGTGGACGGAGTGGAACGGCAAGTACCGCGACACGGTGCGCGATTACTGGCGCGGTGAGCCGGCCACCCTCGACGAGTTCGCCTATCGGCTGACCGGATCGGCAGATCTCTACGAGCGCACCGCCCGCCGCCCTGTCGCGTCGATCAACTTCGTCACCGCCCACGACGGGTTCACACTGCGGGACCTGGTGTCCTACAACGAGAAACACAACGACGCCAACGAGGAAGACAACCGCGACGGCGAGAGCCACAACCGATCGTGGAACTGCGGGGTGGAAGGCCCGACCGACGATCCCGAGATCGATGCGCTACGCGCCCAGCAGCAACGCAATTTCCTTGTCACGCTTCTGCTTTCCCAAGGTGTTCCGATGATCTCGCACGGCGACGAGCTCGGCCGTACCCAACAGGGCAACAACAACGTCTACTGCCAGGACAACGAGCTGTCCTGGATCGACTGGGCGCAGGCGGACACCGAGTTGACCGAGTTCACGCGGAGCGTGTCCGCGCTGCGCGCCGCACACCCCGTCTTTCGCCGGCGGCGGTTCTTCTCGGGGCGGCCGGTCCGGCAACGCGGAAGCGACGGGTTGCCCGATATCGCGTGGTTCGCGCCCGACGGCTCGGAGATGGGCGAGGACGACTGGGAGACAGGCTTCGCCAAGTCGGTCGCGGTGTACCTCAACGGTCAGGGCATACCCGATCTCGACGTGCGCGGTCAACGTGTCACCGACGACTCGTTCGTGCTGTGCTTCAACGCCCACCACGAGCCGATCGAATTCACGCTGCCGCCAAAGGAGTTCGGCCCGGCGTGGGCACCGGTGATCTACACGGCGGATACCGCCACCGCCGAGGACGCCAAGCCGGTGGCCGCGGGCGCCACGGTGGCCGTCGATGCGCGCGCGGTGCTGGTGCTGCAGGCCGCCGAGTAACTAGTTCAGTCGACGATCGGGAACATCGAGTCGCCATCCTCAGGGCTGCCGCCGATCTGCCCTTTGTCGCGGCCGTGGTCTTCCGAGTCGACGCGGTCGAGCTCGTCGTCGGACAGTAACCCGGTGTCGTCGTCGGTCGCGGCGGCGGCCTCGCCCTCATCGGGCCGCTCCGGTTCCTCGGCGGCCAGCTTCTCGTCGAGCGATTCACCGTCGGGCTCTTCGGCGACACGGTCGGCCGCGGCCCAGCCGTCCGGCGGGTCGACGACCTCGTCGCCGTCGTCGTTGCGGACGTCGTCGGCGTCTAGCGCCTCCATCGGACGCAGGGTGTCGGCTATGCCGCCCGTGTCGTTGGGCGAGTCGGCGAATTCCGGGTCAACGCTTTCCACGTTTGACCGGTTGCCCACTCGTCCGGGTGCTAAACGCCGCGGCGGACCAGCTCACTCGACGACGTCGTAGAACGAGTCCCCGTCCTCAGGGGTGCCGTCGATCTGCCCGCGTTCGCGGCCGTGCGATTCAGGATCCATGTGGTCGATTTCGTCGTTGCTAACCAACCTGAGCCCGCCACCCCCGTCGGAGTCGTGTGCTTCACTCAGCCCCTCGTTACCGTCGTCATCGCCCAGGTCGTCCGGAACTTCCTCGGCAAGTCTCTCGTCGAGTGTTTCGTTGTCCTTGGCCTCGATCCACTTCTCAGGAGGGTCGACCACCTCGTCACCGTCATCATTGCGGATCTCGTCGGAGTCGAGCTGCTCGGCGGGCTCCAGCGGATTGTCATCGAAGTCGTCACTCGCCATGCCGCCCATGTTGCCCGACGCATGGCGCTTCCACACGTCGCGGTCCACATTGACCGCCCGGGCGTGGGCGCCTGTACGCCCTTCACCGCGATGCCCGCAACGGCATGATCGGACGCAAGCCACGGCTGACTCAGAAGTGTTGTGCGCCAGCACGCTTGCTGATCGAGATCAGCGATCCGTACCTGGCCGTATGGTACGTTGGCTGCTGTTGCAACCGTGGCCGCCGCTTTGGCACTCGAGATTTCCGTACATCTCGCTGACGCCACCGGCCGGGCGGGCCGGGAGTAGGAGCCGAAGAGCGGCGGCGCCCTACCTGGCGGTCACGGTTGCCAGCATCCCTTTCCCGGGTAATTTTCGCCGGTGTCAGTGGCGGCGCCCGCCGATCGCCGTATGCTGCCCAGCATGGCGCC
>DASQCE010000259.1:0-3528 GCA_035634855.1 Mycobacterium sp. | reverse complement strand
CGGCGAGATCACGCTCCTCGGCGCTCGGCGTCCACCGCATCGGGGTATCGATGGTGGCGGTGATGCCCGTCAGCACCACTTCGCGGACCGTCAGCGAATATTGAAGCCGGTGACGGGGATTCACGTGCCCGATGAATCGGCGCAGCCGCGCAAGCTCAACCCGGCCCATCCGCTCGCCGAGAATGTGCACCGTTCCCGACGTCGGGAACAACACTGCCGCGCAGAACCCGAGCAACGTGCTCTTTCCCGCTCCGTTGGGGCCGAGCAGGGCCCAGTGCTCGCCCGCGTTCACGGTGAGCGAGATGCCGTCGATGATCTGCTTGCCGTCGCGGCGAAACGTCACATCGGCGAGTTCCAAAACAGGCGTCACGCCGAATCACGCTACGCCTGGCCGCGGTACGCCTATCGCCAGAACAGCGGCATCGTCCTCGACGCCCTCTCCGAAGCCCTCGAGCAGCGAGCGGATGGCGTTCACGATCGTCGCGGCCGCCGTAGGGGAATGCGCCGAAGCGAACTCGATCAGAGCGTCTTCGTTGAAGCGCGCTTTGGAGACGCCTGTCCGTGCCTCCGTCAGGCCGTCGGTGTAGAGCACGAGCGTGTCGCCGGCCGTCAGACGGATTCGCGTCGAGGTGAACCGCGGAGCGGAGGAGACGCCAATGGCTTGACCGCCGGGGATTTCGACGTAGCGCGACCCGCCCTCGGCGCTCAGCAGCAGCGCCGGCGGATGCCCTCCGGACGCGAGGTGCACGTCGAATCCGTCCCCGCATCGAGTCAGGACTCCGAAGATGACCGTGCAGAACCGCAGCTAGTCGTTGAGCACCTCCTGATGGAACACGGTGTCGAGGTTGTGCAACACCGTCACCGGATCATCGTCGATGACCGCAGCCGCGCGCAGCGTGTATCGGGTCAGTGAAGTCAGCGCCGCCGCATTGGCTCCTTTGCCGCATACGTCACCGAGGAAGAACGCCGACGTGCTCGGTGACAGCGGAAACAAGTCGTAGAAGTCGCCGCCCACCTCATCGGGCGAAGCAGCGTGAAAATATGCGCGTGCCTCTACGCCATCAGGAGGCGATAGCGACGGCGGAAGCAGTGAGCGCTGCAGAGTTCGCGCAAGCACCTGGGTACGCGTGCGCTCGAGTTCGGCCTGCCGTCGCGCTTCGAGCAGTTCACGTTCGTAGGACCGTCGATCGCTGGCGTCTTGAACGACGATCCGCAGAAGCTCGATTCGTCCCTCGGTGTCTGTCTTGACGTTCGCGGTGAGGAATACCGGCAGGCGTGTGCCGGACGCGGTCACCAAATCCGTGGTGATACCCGAGATTTCGCCGTTTAGTTGCAGCAACGGACCGAAGTGCGTTTCGTAGTGGATGCGGCCGCCTGCGGTGAGGAGCTCCGTGAAGGGCATGCCGATGAGTGCGCCCGGCTCGTAGCCAAGCCATCCCGACAGCGTCGCATTAACCGTGGTGATCCGGCGGTCGGCGCCGGCCGAGATGTACCCGCACGGCGCATTCTGGTAGAGGTCCGCAACGTTCACGTCGCCCCGGCAAAAGCTCCGATCGCCCGGGCGGTGGCTTCCGGAGCGCTCAGGTGCGGACAGTGGCCCGTGGTGTTCAGCGTGACAAGCTCGCTGCCGCCGATATGCCGGTGCACGTAAGCCCCGACTTCGCGAGGGGCAATCGCGTCCCGTTCACATTCGATCACCAGCGTCGGCACCGAAACGCGTTTCAGATCGGTCCGGTTGTCAGAGAGAAACGTCGCACGCGCGAACACCCGCGCACATTCGGGATCGGTCCGACAGAACGTGTCGGCGAGTTCATCTGCGAGCTCAGGTCGTTCCGGTGCTCCCATGATCACCGGTGCCATGGCCCTGGACCAACCGAGGTAATTGCTCTCCAACGACTCGAGGAGCTCGTCGATGTCGCCGCGGGAGAAGCCGCCGCGGTAATCGTCGTCGTCGTCGATGTAGCACGGGGACGGAGTCAGCAGCACCAGCTTCGCGATCCGGCTCGGATCGGTTCCTACTGCAAGCACTCCCATCATCGCCGCCACAGAGTGGCCCACCAACGTCACATCGCGCAGGTCGAGTTCTGACAGGATCTCGAGAATGTCGTCGGCGTAGCCCTGCAGCGATGCGTATCGCGCAGCGTCCCACGCCGTCGGATCGGCCGCCCCCGACCCGACGTGATCGAACAGCACAACCCGGAAATTCGGCACAAGTTCGGGTACGACCAGCCGCCATAGCTTCTGATCGCAACCGAAGCCGTGCGCCAGCATGATCGTCGGCTTGTCGTCGCGTCCCACGACGTTGACGTTGTTGCGGCGGCGGGCTTGCACTACGCCGATTGCCGCTGCCTCAACACCTCAAGCGCCTTGTCGGCGTGCGTGTCCATGCTGAACTCGCTGGCGATCACGTCGAGCACGGTGCGGTCGGTGTCGATCACGAATGTCGTTCGTTTGACAGGCATGAACTTGCCGACCAGTCCGCGCTTGACGCCGAAATGCGAGGCGACGGTGCCCTCGGTGTCGGACAGCAGCGGATAGTCGAACTTCTGCTGGTCCGCGAATTTGGCCTGCTTCTCAACGGGATCGGCGCTGATGCCGACGCGACTGGCGCCGACTGCGGCGAACTCGGACGCAAGGTCGCGGAAGTGACAGGCTTCCTTCGTGCAGCCCGGCGTCATCGCCGCGGGGTAGAAGAACAGCACGATCGGGCCGTCGGCGAGCAGCGCTGTGAGGCTTCGCACAGTGCCCGTTTGGTCCGGTAGTTCGAACTCGGCTACCCGGTCACTTCGTTTTAGAGGTGCCACGGGTGTTCACGCTACGCCGGTCGCCCGAGACCGGTCTGGGAGGATTGTTCCGTGCAATCACATTTCCCGGTCGCTTCGCTTTCCCCCGCAAGCGGGGGGACGCCCAGCGCCGGGGCGACCGCCAACCTCGCCATCACCACGTCGCGCGAGGACTTCAGGGCGCTGGCCGCCGAGCACCGCGTGGTGCCGGTGACCCGCAAGGTGCTCGCCGACAGTGAGACCCCGCTGTCGGCGTACCGCAAGCTGGCCGCCAACCGGCCCGGGACGTTCTTGCTTGAGTCGGCCGAGAACGGCCGGTCATGGTCGCGGTGGTCCTTCATCGGGGCGGGCGCGCCGTCGGCGTTGACAGTGCGTGACGGCGAAGCGGTGTGGCTGGGTGTCACGCCGCAGGACGCGCCGCGCGGCGGAGAACCGCTGCGGGCGCTGCGCGCAACGCTCGAGCTGTTGAAGACCGAGCCGCTCCCGGCCCTGCCGCCGCTTTCCAGCGGTTTGGTCGGGTTCTTCGCTTACGACATGGTCCGCCGGCTGGAGCGGCTGCCGTCGCTGGCGGTAGACGATCTCGGGCTGCCCGACATGCTGCTGTTGCTGGCCACCGACATCGCTGCGGTGGACCACCACGAGGGCACGATCACGCTGATCGCCAACGCGGTGAACTGGAACGGCACCGACGAGCGTGTCGACTGGGCCTACGACGACGCAGTCACCCGGCTGGACGTGATGACGG
>DASQCE010000258.1:0-2288 GCA_035634855.1 Mycobacterium sp. | reverse complement strand
CTGCGGATCCAGCACGCACATGGCGATCTGCTGGTGATGGGCGGCTCGTGTCAGCGGACCTGGGAGCATTCCATTCCCAAGACCAGCAAGCCCACCGGTCCACGCATCAGCATCCAGTTCCGCCCGCGCGACGTCCGCTAGACGAAGTTACGACTGTTTTCGGGCGTGATCTGATTTCTGAGCTGGGCAGAGGGCTCTGAACCGGTTTCGATATGTAGTCAGAATTATTGGCGTGTCGCCTTCGCGAATACATCGGAATCCGATATCATTTGGCCTATGTCGCGGAAGCAGGGTCGAGTTCACGTAGTCAGAGTTCGGAAGACCCACGTGGACAAGCAGGGCCGCCAGCGCGAGTACGTGTCGGCCTACTTGCGGCGCACCTACCGCGACGGCGACACGGTGCGCAACGAGACGGTGGCGAACCTGTCGATGCTGCCGCCGGAGGCGGTCGACGCGATCGAGGCGACCCTGAAAGGCACGCGGCTTCTCCCGGTGGGAGAGGCGGTCACGATCACCCGGTCGCTGCCGCACGGGCATGTGGCCGCCGTCGCGGCGATGGCGCACCAGCTGGGCCTGCCCGCGCTGCTGGGGCCGGCGTGCCGGTCACGCGACATCGTGATCGCGCTGATCGTCTCGCGGGTGATCCGGCCCGGCTCGAAACTGTCCACGCTGACCTGGTGGCACGACACCACCCTGGGGGTGGATCTGGGTGTGACCGGCGCGTGCACCGACGAGGTCTATGCCGCGATGGACTGGCTGGCCGGGCGGCAGGAGGCGATCGAGAAGAAGCTCGCGGCACGGCATTTGGCCGAGTCGGTGAATCCGGCGCGGATGGCGTTGTTCGATCTGACCAGCGCGTGGGTGACCGGGCGGTGCTGTGAGTTGGCCGCGCGCGGCTACTCCCGCGACGGCAAGAAAGGCTGCGAGCAGATCGAGTATGGGGTGCTCACCGACCCGGCAGGCCGCCCGGTCGCGGTGCGGGTAGTTGCCGGCAACACCGCCGATCCGGTCGCGTTCACCGAGATCGTCACCGTCATCCGCCACACGCTGGGCATCGCGCGGCTGGTGCTGGTGGGCGATCGCGGCATGATCACCTCCGCCCGCATCGAGGCGCTGCGTGAACTCAACGAGGACCCCGACACCGCAACCGATTTCGGCTGGATCACCGCGCTGCGCGCACCCGCGATCGCCAAACTCGCCGCCGAGGACGGCCCGCTGCAGATGAGCCTGTTCGACACCCAGGACCTGGCCGAGATCAGCCACCCCGACTACCCCGGCGAACGGTTGATCGCCTGCCGCAACCCCGCGCTGGCGATCGAACGCGCCCGCAAACGCTCAGAGCTGCTGGCCGCCACCGACAAGGAGCTCGCCCGCATCCGCGACCGGGTCGCCTCCGGCACCCTGGCCGGGGCCGCCAAGATCGGCATCGCGGTCGGCAAGGCCATCGGGAAATACAAGGTGGGCAAGCACTTTCACACCACCATCACCGACACCGGCTTCGCGTTCGATCGCGACCAGGCCGCCATCGACGCCGAAGCCGCCCTCGACGGCATCTACGTGCTGCGCACCAGCGTCGACGCCGACACCCTCGACCCCGCCGCAGTGGTGGAAAGCTACAAGAACCTCGCCAACGTCGAACGCGACTTCCGCATCATCAAGACCGACGATCTGGACCTGCGCCCCATCCACCACCGCCTCGACGAACGGGTCCGCGCGCACGTGCTGATCTGCCTGCTCGCCTGCTACCTCATCTGGCACCTACGCAAGGCCTGGGCACCAATGACATACACCGACGAACACCCACCCCAGAGGGAAAACCCGGTCGCGGCCGCGCAGCGCTCACCCCAAGCCCACGCCAAGACATCGCGCAAGCACGACGCCGACAACAACCCGCTACGCAGCTTCCGCGGCCTGCTCGACCACCTGGCCACCCTCACCCGCAACCAGGTCCGCTACCACGGCGCCAGCACAGACGTGCCCGTGCTCGCCGAACCCACCCCCGACCAACGCCGCGCCTTCGAACTCCTCGACACCCCGATACCGCTCACCACCGCCGCGTAGCCAGAACAACCAAACCGCAAACCAGCGAATACCCAGGTCAGCCCAGATATTCATCCATTCAGCTGTCGTAACTTCGGGCTAGCGGTGCTGGCCGTCGTTAAGCCGTGTGCACCCCGGATCCCTACTTCTCGTCGAAGACGAGGTCCTCGATCGGGTAGGTCATCTTCACGGTGCTGCCGGTGACTTCCACGACGGCGTCTAGCCCGGTCGTCGAGTGGCCGGTGGAC
>DASQCE010000257.1:0-3002 GCA_035634855.1 Mycobacterium sp. | reverse complement strand
CAGGAAACTATTATTCGGCTTCAAATCTTGCCGCTACCCCCTGTTGCCTGGACGGATTGCTTCCTGCAGACGGCTCGAGGGCATGGAGTCACCATAATCGGAACAGAAACCCACCCAGACAAAATCGAGGCCCTCGCACGTCCTGCCGAAGTTGAGGACGTGCTCGCTAAAATCGACTCCGCGATTGAGAACGCTAACGAATACGTTGAAAAGGTGGTGCTTCCCCGGCGGCAAGCCGACCGTGACGTTCAGAGTGCTGAAGCCGACGAGAGGCAGAAACTACAGGCTGCGCTTGACCAGCTCGCGGAAAAGCTATCCAAACCCGAATACGCCGACGACGCGGGTCCCGACTGAGTCGCACTTAATTAGTTACTTCGACCTGACAAAGTGTTCGCGACTGAGTCGTCTTTTGATCGCGCGAATCCGCCCCGAGTTTCGGGACGCGGACGCCCGTGGAGTTCCCGCACCCGCATCGACGGCACCGAGGGCGCCCGAATCTGGACCGCACGGCGTTCTCGCCCACAACCTGGTGAAGATCAGCGCCCTCGCAGCCTGACCCGCACCACCGGCCACCCCGGCGTGCAACCACCGACGGCCCCAATACGCCGTGGTCACGCCCGGCGAGGGTTTTTTCGGGTCGAAGTAGCCTACTGGCCGTCGTCGACATTCTCCTCCCCGGGGCGCGTGCCCGAGGGCGGCGAGACTCGACGACATCATCACCCACCCGGCAGACCCACAGGTGAACGGACCTACCCGGACGGGCTGATCTCTTCGGGCGTATCGATGATGCGGTAGCTTGGATCGGACATGGTGATCGGACGGTTGCCGGTCTGCCGCGCCTTTCCGGTGAGCCGGACCACCTGACCCGGCTGGATGTCGGTACCCCCGTGGCCGGCGCTGAAGGTCACCCGCAGCTCGCCGCTGTCGTCGCCGATGACCACGACCCGGAAGGTCTGCCCGTCCCGGGTCGCGTCGTCGACCTGGTTGACGCGCCCTTCGACGGTGGCCCGGTGTCCCGCGAGCAGTCCGTCGATCGCGATCACCGCCGGCGGCGGCTCGGGGTGCTGGTAGGTTTCGACACGCTGCTGATCGTCTTTGCCGACGCGTGCCTGCATCTTCTCCACTTCGCGGGTGAGGCGTTCCTCGAACATGTCGGGGAACGCCTGCCGGATCCGTGATTGCACGTCGTAGGGCACGATGGTCGCCGCGGCGTGCGGAATCCGGCTGACCGCGCGGGCGATCTGGTCAGCGGTGCGATCATGCAGCAGCCGCCCGAGCAGCGGGGCGTAGCTGCGCCTGGGCAACAGCATCGTCACATTGGTGTTGCGATACTCGGCACAGGTGGTGTTGACGAGTTCCTGTGCGGCCCTGGTCAACCGCCGGTCGGGGCAGTCGATGATGCGCAGCGGCACCTCCAGGCCGTAGTGCTCCCAGAGCTTCCGCAGCTGCTCGGCGTGCGCGGCGTCGATCATGAAATGGACGGCGGTCAGCTCGTCGGCACGAAGACCGCGTCCGTAGCGCAGCGCCTCCAGCACGGCGAGGTCTACCGAGTTGACGAGTACGAAGACGCGGTGCCGGGCGTATTTCAGGAAGTCGGGCCGCTGGGTGCGGAACTTCTCCAGGATCGCCGCCTCGGCGCGGTATTCCCGGTTGAGCCGCATCAGCACGAAAACCAGCAGTGGGAAGACCACCACGACCAGCCAGGCGCCCTCGGTGAACTTCGCGATCGCGAAAATTCCCACCACGACGGTGGATATCAGCCCGGCAGACAGGTTGATCGCGAGTTTGTACCGCCACCCGTGATCCTTCTGGGTCAGATGGTGTTTGGTCATGCCGTAGCCGGCCATCGCGAACCCGGTGAACACGCCGATCGCGTAGAACGGCACAAGGGCATTGACCGAGCCGCCCGTCCCGATCACGAGCGCCACCGACAGCACCGTGAGCGCGATGATCCCGTTCGAGAACACCAGCCGGTGACCGCGTTTGGTGAGCTGCCGCGGCAGAAAGCGGTCTTCGGCAACAAAGTTGGCCAGTGCGGGGAAACCGTTGAAGCTCGTGTTGGCCCCGGTGAACAGGATTGCGGCGGTGGCAATCTGGATCAGAACGTACAGAACGTTACCCGTCACCCCGGTGCCGAACACGGCCCGTGCGATCTCGGAGAGCACCGACGGGTACCCGGCTACATAGGGGGTGGCGTGGGTGGCGTGGGCCAGATAGGCGACACCGGCCAGCAGGAAGGCCAGGATGCACGCCATCGCGGTCAGGACCCGGCGTGCGTTGACGCCCTGCGGTTTCCGGAACGCGCCCACCGTGTTGGAGATGGCTTCCACACCCGTAAGGGATGCGCCGCCGTTGGCGAAGGCGCGCAGCAGCACCAGGATCGTCGCTCCCATCACCAGGCCGTCGGCCTGATGAACGGGCACCGCCCCGGCCAGGTGTTCCGCGTCGTAGGTGGGCAACCCCCAGAAGATCTCGCGGACGACTCCGGTCACGATCATCAGCGTCATCATGATGACAAAGAAATAGGTGGGCATCGCGAACGGTCTGCCCGCCTCACGCAACCCGCGCAGGTTGGCGTAGCACATGATCACCACGATGGCGACGGTGATCTCCAGGCTGTACGGGCCCAGCGAGCGCATCGCCGAGACCACCGCGACGGTTCCCGCCGCGGCCTGCACCGCCACGGTCACCACGTAGTCGATCAGCAACGCGGCGGCAGCGATCTGTGCGATCCGGGGGCCGAAATTCTCCCGTGCCACCACGTAGGAGCCGCCGGCCCGGGTGTAGGTCATCACCACCTGGCAGTAGGACGCGGCCACCAGGATGAGAATGAACAGGATCACCCCGGTGAGGGGTATTAGCAGCGCGAACGCGGCCAGTCCCGCGTACGGCAGCAACTCGATCAGGATCACCTCGGTGCCGTAGGCGCTCGACGAGATCGCGTCGGGCGAAAGCACCCCGAGTGCAACGGGATTGGACAGCCGCTCGGATTTGAGTTGCTC
>DASQCE010000256.1:0-10912 GCA_035634855.1 Mycobacterium sp. | reverse complement strand
AGACACCAGAACACACCAAGAGATCGCCGATGGATGGCGCCACCTGCTGGGTCGTTAAGGCGCAACGCTTTCCAGCAGCGCCATGTTTGCAAACCGCAGCACCGGCTTGCGGCGGATGGCCTGCGCGACGATGTACAGCGTGACGAGGGCAAGAACAACGAGCAAGAACAGGAAGTACCAACGGTGTTCGAAGCCCGACGCGGCTATGGGCCCACGGAATGGCAATGTCGTCCGAAGGTGTCCACTTGCGAGGGCAGGCGTGAATCAGGCGTGCCGCGCTCGTCGGCTTGCGTCCGGCGCGTCGAGTCGGCCGCCGAGGGCGAGTCGAATCATCATCAGTACCTGTGGATCAGTTGCGACGTAGATCTGACGTTTACCCTGGCGGTCCGCACGAACCAGTCCAGCCAACTTGAGCTTGGCGAGGTGATGACTCACCGTCGCTACGCTCTGTCCCGTCTTTTCCGCCAGCGTCCCGACATCCAGATCACCATCGGCGAGCAACCAGAGAATGTGCAGCCGAACTGTCGCCGACAGCAGGCCGAACAGCGCGGCGGTGTCCTGTAGCAGCCGTGGCGGCAACGGCTCATCGGTCGGTCTGGTGTCCGGCACGTAACTTCCTTTCGGTGGCACTTGCCAGACTGACTTAGTTTCGACAGTTGTGCAAGCGTTTGACTGTTTTCAGGTTTGGCGTCTACTGTGGTCGATGTTCGTCCCGCGCAGGGTGGCGCGGTCGAAGACTGCTTGGAGGTGAACCCATGATCGAGGGAAGTAGTACCCGCCTCCACGCACTCGTTCGGCGTCGCCAGTTCTCGGAAGGGCCCGGCTAGCCGCAACGGTCCGCGTGGAGATCAGCGCTCTTGTCCAACACGGCCTGATGCCTCCGAAGCGATGAGGACCGCCCCATGAATGAACTTGCCGCCCCGCCGATATCGCGCACCCCGCTCGTATCGGATGACGTCGTGCGATTGAGGGATCTGGGTGCAGCACCCGTCTTCACCGTCTTTCAGCACCTGGCTGGGTCGCCTCGAGGCCTGACGGAGCAGGAGGCGGCCGACAGGCTGCGCCAATTCGGTGAAAACGGACCAGTCCACGACAGCGACGACGGGCTGTGGGCGCGAGTTCTGACTGCCGTGGGCAGCCCGTTCGTAGCGCTCTTGGCAGGCCTTGGCGTGGTCTTCGTGATCGTCGGGGACCTCAGGGGGGCCGTGACCGTGGCCGTGATCGTGCTGCTGGCCGTGGCGCTGCGCATCTGGCAGCAGACCCGATCCGTCAGGGCGACAACTGCACTGCGCAAACTGGTTACGTCGACTGTGACCGTGCGCCGTAGAGCCGACGAGCGCCAAGAGCCGCTGGAGCGTGAAATCCCGCTGGAGGACCTGGTACCCGGCGACATTGTGATCCTGCGGCCGGGTGACGTCGTCGCCGCGGATCTGCGGATCATTTCGTCGACCGACCTGGTGGTGGACCAGGCGGTGCTGAGCGGCGAATCGCTACCCGTATCGAAGGCATCCGCCGGCACGACAAAGGTGGACGGCCGGGCACACACTCTGCTCGTCGATACTCCAACCCTGTGCTTCTCCGGGACCGCGGTTGTCGGGGGCACGGCAACCGCCGTGGTCATCGCCACCGGCGGAGCCACCTATTACGGTTCGCTTGCGCGCAGTGCGGCCGAGCTGCGTCCCGAGTCCAGCTTCGACCGCGGTGTGCGCACAGTCGGCTGGACGCTTCTTCGCTTCATGTTCGTGATGGCGCCGATCGTGTTCGCCGTCAACGGTTTCGTCGGCGGGAGCTGGGCTCAGGCGGCAATGTTCGCGGTCGCGGTCGCAGTCGGGCTGACGCCGGAGATGCTGCCGGTGATCGTAACCACCAATCTTGCCCGGGGCGCGACGCGGCTTGCTCGAGAACGAGTTGTCGTCTGTCGTCTCAACGCGATTCAAGATCTTGGTGCGATGGACGTGCTGTGCGTCGACAAGACCGGGACCTTGACCGAGGACCGCATCGCATATGCGCACGGCGTTGACGTGACCGGCCGAGCCGACGATGGCGTGACCGAATTGGCTTATCTGACAGTGCATTTCCAAGATGCGTCTGATGACCGTCTGGACGAGGCGATCGCAGAGCTTCTCGCTGAGCAAGACATGCCCATACTGGCCGACGCCGCGTTCGACAAGGTCGACGAGATAGCGTTCGATCACACACGGCGCCGGGCCACCATCGTAGTGCGACGCCAGAGGGGCGAGCACATCCTGATCTGCAAAGGTGACCCCGACCAGGTCATTGCGCTCTGCAGCCAGGCAAGCCTTGGTAGCGAGAATGTCGCCTTGCGCGATGACCTTCGAGCGGAGGTTGACGACCTGGTTCTGGCTCACCGCAAGCGGGGCATGCGGGTGCTGGCCGTTGCGATGAAGAGGCTGCCCAGCAGGGTTGAGCGGTACACAGAATCCGATGAGCGGAACCTCGTGCTGGCCGGTTTCGTGGGTTTTGTCGACCCGATCCGTGAAAGCGCCGCCGCGGCTGTAGACGAACTGGCCGATCACGGTGTCGCGGTGAAGATCCTGACCGGGGATAGCAAGATAGTCGCGCAGCAGGTGGCCACCAACGTCAACGTCGATTCGGAGGTCGTCGTTCTCGGCAGCGACATCGACCGGTTCACCGATCGAAAGCTACGTGCGGCCGCGGCGCATGCCTGCGTATTCGCAGAGCTCGCGCCGAGCCACAAGGCCCGAATTGTGGCGGCGCTTCGGGACAGTGGGCATGCGGTCGGCTTCCTTGGCGACGGTGTCAACGACGCTGCGGCACTTCGGATTGCCGATGCGGGCATTGCGGCCGACACGGCGTCAGATGTCGCCAAGCAAGCCTCGGATCTGATGCTGCTCGACAAGGACCTTGCAGTGGTGGCGCGTGCAGTCGTGGAGGGCAGACGCACCCTCGCCAACACGATGAAATACGTCAAGATCACCGCGAGCTCCAACTTCGGCAACGTGCTTTCAGTGGTCGCCGCCAGCGTTTTTCTGCCTTTTCTCCCGATGCTGCCCATCCAGCTGATGGTGCAGAACTTGCTGTACGACAGCGCGCAACTCGCGCTGCCGTGGGACCGTGTCGACAGCGACTATCAAAGCGCCCCGCGGCGCTGGGAAGCGCGCGGACTGGTTCGGTTCATGGTCATCTTCGGGACGTTGAGTTCGATGTTCGACCTCGCGACGTTCGCGGTGCTGTGGTGGGTGTTCGGGGTAAGTCATGCGCCGACGGTGTTTCAGACCGGCTGGTTCGTCGAAGGGCTTCTCACCCAGCTGCTAGCCGTCCTTGTGTTGCGGGCGCGAGTCGCGCCGTGGCGCGGGGCCCGGTGCTCGCCGGTGGTCGTGCTGACCGCCTCCGCTGTGGGCGTCATCGGTCTGCTGTTACCGGTAACGCCGCTGGCCCACGGGTTGTCGATGACGGCGCCGCCGGGCTGGTACCTGGCCTGGCTGCTTCTGGTCGGCGCCGGATACGGACTGGCTATGCATCTCGTCAAGCGTCTGTATCTGCGTCAGCACCGGGATTGGCTGTAGCTCTAAGCCGAATCGATCGAAAGCGAGCGCAGGATGACGACTGCGGAGATGTTGCTGCGCCTCGGCGCGGGCGTCGGGTTGGGTGCACTCATCGGGCTGGAGCGCCAATACCGTGCGCGCATGGCGGGGCTGCAAACCAATGCCCAGGTAGCCGCAGGCGTGACTCTGTTCGTGTTGCTGTCCGCCCACGGGTTCTCAGGTGCGACAGCGGATCCGACGAGGGTCGCGGCGCAGATTGTGTCCGGGATCGGCTTTCTGGGCGCCGGAGTGATTCTGCGCGACGGCCTCACCGTGAGAGGTTTGAGCACCGCGGCCATGCTGTGCTGCTCGGCGGCGGTCGGGGCGCTCGCCGGAGCCGGCATGTTCACCGAAGCGGCGGCAGGGACCGTCACCGTGCTCGCTGTCCACATGATGCTGAGGCACAGAGTCGCCGGCAACCTACATATTCCAGGCTCTGGCCAACGAGGAATCCGAGGCGCACGTACACACCGTCTTGGTGGACGCGCCGTCGCGCACCGAGTTCGCGCCGCAGTCAGTGGCGAGTACACGCAACGGAACGCCTGGTCAGGTCGAAGTATGCGCGGCGTTGACGCACCATGAGCGCGACGACAAGCGCACGGAGTCTGCGGTTAGCAGGCTTTCGTTCGAGCCGTCGGTGATCAGCGTGCGTTGGCAGGTTGACGAGCCCGGCGCCACAGAGCAGAAGGGGTGAACGAAAAATGGTCATGCTGCGGACTTTTCCTACCCGCGGTGCCCTCGACCGGCCGACGCGCAACATTTCCGCCGACGTCGTCGTCTTCATCGGGGCCGCCGCGTTGCTCTGGCTCATTGTGCGGCTGGTGCAAAGTGCAAGCATCCCCTGGACTGTCGAACATGCCCCGCCATCGGTATCCACCGATCCGGCTGACCTTCCGTATTACGCGGCACGGTCCCTGTTGCGGATGTTCGCGGCGCTCGGGCTGTCGCTGATCTTCACGTTCATCTATGCGACCGCTGCGGCGAGGCTGCGGCGCGCGGAGAAGGTGCTCATACCGCTGCTCGACATCCTCCAGTCAGTACCGATCCTCGGGTTCCTGTCGGTTACCATCACGGGATTCATCGCGCTGTTCCCTGGTTCAGAACTCGGTTTGGAGTGCGCGTCGATCTTCGCGATATTCACGTCCCAGGCGTGGAACATGACGTTTTCGTTCTATCACTCCTTGGTCTCGCAACCGCGCGAGCTCGACGAGGCGTCACGGTTGCTGAGACTGTCGCGCTGGCAACGGTTCTGGCGCCTCGACCTGCCCAGTGGCATGATCCCATTGGTTTGGAACGGGATGATGAGCTTTGGTGGCGGTTGGTTCTTCCTCACCGCGTCAGAGGCCTTGAGCGTCAACAACCATCATTTCGCGCTGCCGGGCATCGGCGCGTACGTCGCCGCCGCGAGTGATGGCGGTGAACTGAACAAGGTGTTGCTGGCGGTCGTGGTGATGATCGTCATGGTCGTCGGCGTCAATGTGCTTTTCTGGCGGCCACTTACGGCGTGGGCCGAGCGGTTCCGTGTCGAGGAATCCGAGGCGGCCGAGGCGCCCCGCAGCCTGACCCTGGACGTGCTGCGGCGCTCCAACATTCCGCGCACGATCGGGCGCCCCCTCGGGCTGTTGATCTACCCGATCGACCGGGCGATGGCGGTATTCGGGATGGCCGAACATCCGCTGAGGACATCACCGGTGCGCCGCCGCGTCGGCGACTGGGTGTTCGGGGCGGTGATGGGAGTCCTCATCGGCTACGGCACCTACCGTGCCGTCGAATACATCGCAACGACCGTGGGCTTGGGTGAGGTCGGCCACGCGCTGTTGCTCGGCCTGGTTACCTTCGGCCGCGTTGTGGTGCTGTTGGTGGTTGCGACCTTGCTCTGGGTGCCCGTGGGGGTATGGATCGGATTGAACCCCAGGGTGTCTCGGCTCGCGCAACCTGTCGTGCAGGTGCTCGCGTCGTTTCCCGCCAATTTCTTGTTCCCGTTGGTCACTGTGGCCTTGCTCGCGACCGGCATCAGCCTCAACATCGGTGGCATCCTGTTGATGTCGCTTGGTGCGCAGTGGTACATCCTGTTCAACGTGATAGCCGGGGCAAGCGCGATCCCCAACGATCTGCGCGAAGCCGCGGCTAACCTGCGGCTGCCCCGAATGTTGTGGTGGCGCAAGCTTATTCTGCCTGACATCTTTCCGAGTTACGTGACCGGCGGAATCACTGCGGCCGGAGGCGCCTGGAACGCGTCGATTGTCGCCGAGATCGTCAGCTACCACGGCACCACACTGACCGCGACCGGACTCGGCGCCTACATCAGGAACGCCACAGAGGCCGGTGACGGCGGCCGCATCCTGGTCGGCGTGATCGTCATGAGCGTGTACGTGGTCGCGATGAACCGCCTGTTTTGGCGCCGGCTGTACGCGATATCCGAACGCCGCTTCTCCCTGTCCTGATGCCTGTTTCAAATGGAGGTTGTGCCATGACGGTCAATGACGAAGTACTGATCAACGTCGACCACGTCAGCAAGAGTTTCACCGGTGCGGTCGGTGACACCCTGCTAGTACTGGATGACATCAACCTCGACCTGCGCGCGGGTGAAATCGTCGCGCTGCTCGGTCGTTCCGGTTCGGGGAAATCGACTCTACTGCGCACGATTGCGGGCCTCATCGGCCCGACGAGCGGCTCGGTGCGGTACCGCGGCGAGGAACTCAACGGTGCGAACCCGGGTGCGGCAATGGTGTTTCAGACATTCGCGCTGATGCCGTGGCTGACCGTGCAGGACAACGTGGAACTCGGGCTCGCCGCCCGCGGTGTAGTGCCTGCGGACCGCACAGCACGCGCGCTGAAGGCGATCGACATGATCGGCCTGGACGGCTTCGAATCGGCTTATCCGAAAGAGCTTTCCGGTGGGATGAGGCAACGGGTGGGCTTCGCCCGCGCCCTGGTGCTCGAACCGGACCTGTTGCTGATGGACGAACCGTTCTCGGCGCTTGACGTGCTGACCGCGGAAAATCTGCGCACTGAACTGATGGCGCTGTGGGCGGGCGAAAACTTCCCGACGCGGGCAATCTGCCTGGTTACCCACAACATCGAGGAGGCCGTTCTCCTCGCCGACCGCGTGATCGTGCTGAGTGCCAACCCGGGCCACATCCGCGCGGAACTCCGCGTCGAACTCGACCGGCCGCGAGACCGTCGCTCGCCGGCGTTCGCAGCGCTCGTCGACAAGCTCTACGGCTTGCTCACCGGCGTCGAACCGGGCGTTACCGAGCCCGAGCCCACGGAGGCCACACCGACGTCTCGTGCACTTCCGAACGCGACCGTCGGCGGACTGGCCGGTCTCGTCGAGATCGTTTACGCCCGCGGCGGCAGCGCCGACATCCCCGACATCGCCGCGGAGCTCAACTTCGAGATCGACGACCTGCTCCCGCTGGTGGATGCGGCGGCGCTGCTGGACATGCTTTACGTCAGCAGCGGTGATCTCGAACTGACCTCGGTAGGAAAGGAATTCACCGCCGCCGACATACAGACGAGTAAGCAGATTTTCGCCACGCAGGTGCGCACGCGCGCACCGCTGGTCCGCACGATCTGCAAGGCACTCGGCGCGAGTTCTGACGGCAGTCTGCGCGCGGGGTTCTTTCTCGATCTGCTCAGGCGCGGGTTTGGGCCCGAGGACGCCCAGCAACAGCTCGACACCGCCATCGACTGGGGCCGGTACGCCGAGCTGTTCGACTACGACGCCGACACGGACCAGATAACTGCCGATCCGGCCGCCGGAGTGGTCGCACCTGCGACGGTGTAGTCACACCTCAAACCCGCGAGCGCCCGTGTCTGCGCTCCGACACGCCGCACTTTGCGTACATATCGCGGTCGCTCGCGGCGAGCGAGCGGACCCCACTCGCTGACGCGTGATCGTGTTTCGAGTAGTTCACTGCGCATGGCACCAGGTGCGGTCGATGGCATGCTGAGCGGCGAGACCAGTTGTGCACCGTGGATTCATGTTGCACCAACGCAATCCGTGGAGAAGAAGACATGGCGTTGTAGTACGGCGTGTTGCGGGCACGGTTCGACCTGGCCAAGCGCGAAGACGGATTGAGTACGCCGCACCTTCAGATCCGGGCGCTCGACTCGACAGGGCAGCCGTGGCGGGTGGCCGTGAATGTGCAATCTCAGGATCACAGCGAGGTGGTCTTCTGGATCGTTGACCCGCTTGTAGGTCATCCGATCATCGATTCGTTGTCGACAAGGCCGTCCGGGTTCAGCCCAGCCGCGCCGAACGCGACCACATCGGTGGACTATCTCAAGGCGCCACTGTTCGACTTCTCACTTGGCCGGGTACTACCGCCCACCGGTAGCGCCAACGCGGACGACCTGCAGGACCTGCTGGGGTTGTACCTCGATCAGTGCAAGGCCGCCGGCGGCGAGCTTTTCAGCTTCGGCATGAAGTTCGACTCGAACCGCCACCTGCCTATCGACGCCGAGTTCGGAAACACCGACGGGCTGCACGGCATTCACGATCTCCATATGATGCAGGGCAATGTCGGCGAGCACGCAGGCGACAATGCCGCATTCCACGACGGCGCCTTGATGCTCGCCTTCCCTGATCGGATCGTTGGCATCTTCTTGGCGTTTCAGACACAGCGCATTCCCACCGACGGCAACGGCAAGCCCAGACCTGAGGCCAAGCCGTTGTCGGCGCTGATCGCACAGACAGGCCAGCCGATACCCACCACACCCACCGGATCGGCGGTGTACCTCGAACGCGCGCTAATCAACCCGGCTGGGTCCGATCCGGGTCGTGAGGTCGTCGTGTTGGGCAGCTGCGGCACTACGCCGCAAAAGCTGGCCGGGTGGCAGCTGGTCGACCGCAACGGCCGCGCCACAGACCTCGACATCGAGATCGGCGCCGGGGCATCGGCGCTGGTGCCACTCGATGGCACGGGAGTGCAACTCGGTAATGGTGGCGGAAACGTTGTCCTGAAGAACGACCAAGGCGATCAGGTGGACAGCGTCACCTACTCGGCACAGGACGCCGGCCCGTCGGACCGCTTCATCCGATTCCGCCGCTAGCCGCGTTCCCGGGCGGACGTCAGTGCGCTTCGGGCACCATCCGCGACATCACCGTCGAGAACAGCCGCTGGTATCCCGACCCGGTAATGCGGACGATGAGGTCGAGCGCCTTGGCGTCGGGGCCGACGAGCACTCGGGCCCGGTTCTTGCGGACGCCGTCGAGGATGATCCGGGCAGCCTTCTCCGGCGAGGTGCTGGCGAGCTTCTTGTTGAAGGTCCTCGCCAATTCGTCCTTGTCCAGGCCCTCCACAGTCGTCATGTTGCGCGCGATGTCGGTCTTTATGCCGCCGGGGTGCACGGTTGTCACCTTGACCGGATGGCCGGCTGCCGTCATTTCCTGCCGTAATGCCTCAGTGAACCCGCGAACCGCGAATTTCGCCGCGTTGTAGGCGGCCTGCCCGGGCACCGAGAACAGCCCGAAGACACTAGAGATGTTGATGACGTGACCGTCGCCGGATTCGACGAGGTGGGGGAGGAACACCTTGGTGCCGTTGACGACGCCCCAGAAGTCGACGTCCATCACCTTCTCGATGTCCTTGAACGGGCTGACCTCGACGTCGCCTGCGAATGCGATGCCCGCGTTGTTGTAGATCTGGTTGACCTTGCCGAAGTGCTCTTTGACCGCGTCGGCGTACAACTCGAACGCCTCACGCTCAGTGACATCGAGCCGGTCGGCCTTCACCTGCGCGCCGATAGCCTTCAGCCGTTCCTCCGTGGCGGCCAGGCCCTCGGTATTGACGTCGCTGATCGCCACGCGTGCGCCCGAGCGGGCCAGCTCGATGGCCAGCGCCTGCCCGATGCCCGATCCGGCGCCCGTCACGACCGCGACCTTTCCGGCGAAGCCCTCCATGAGCACACTCCCTCGTGTCGGTTGCTCGCCACGAGATTAGTCGGTACCCGCGGTCCCGCCTACAGCGGCCTACGACACTCCGGACTATGCATGCACGGGCTGCCATCGCCCATTTCGACATCAAGGTCCACGCGCCCGCGACTACTCAGCCGACGAACGTCTTGGGGCTTCGTAGTAAGGCTTGGTTGCCGTCACCAGACGCGTGCCCAACCCGGGGCCCCACCACATCCGCCAGCCCAGGCTGCGGCGACGGGCGTCGGTCCAGCCGAGCTCTTGAAGCTGGCGGACGTGCCAGCGGGTCGCCCAGATATCGGCGAGGACGAGATGACCGCCGGGGCGCAGCACTCGGGCCGCCTCGCTGATCGCCTTGGCGCGGGCCCGCGGGCTCGGAATGTTGTGCACCACAAGGCTGCTGACGATCACATCGAGGCTGTTGTCGTCGAACGGCAGATCGGTGATGTCGGCGGTGCGCACCTCGACGCGCTCGGCGACACCCTCGAGCTCGGCGTTGCGCAGCGTGTTCTGCTGCGAGTTATCGGTCTGGTCTGCGCGCCAGATGTCGACGCCGATGGCGCGGCCGTTCGGAAGCAGCTTGGCAGCGGCGAGCAGGACCGCGCCGCGGCCGCATCCCAGGTCGAGTAGCGTTTCGTCGCCGCGCAATCCCAGGTCCTCGAGAATCTCGGCCCATACCTCGAACTTGCCCACGCGCGTGGTGCGAATGAATAGCGCTGTCGTCGTGACAATCGACACACCGGTGCCACCGGTCACCGCCGCGGCGACCGGCTTCCCGCGCACAAGACTTCTGGCCGCCGACGCGAGCAGTCCGGCACTGACGGTCCCGACGATGGTCGCCACCGTCGGCGCTGACACCGCGCGGTAGTCCCCGTCGTATCCGTAGTCGGCCTTGTGGTGGCGAAGGTCTACAACAGTCATCTACCCACGGTAGATCGCCGCCATCGCCCATGAGCTGCTACGTATTTGGAGCGACCCCAGCTGAGACGAACCTGCGAGCTAGCTGACGAACGCCTCGTCGATGATCTCCTGCTGCTCGACGGCGTGTACCTTCGACGAGCCCGACGACGGCGCCGACATCGCGCGCCGCGAAATCCGTTTGATGCCGGCCAACGTGTCTGAGCACACTTCCGGAAGTGCGAGCCCGAACGTCGGCCACGCGCCCTGGTTCGCCGGCTCCTCCTGCACCCAGAAGAACTGCTCGGCGTTCGGATACCGGTCGAGGGTCTCCTTGAGCCGCCGCCTCGGCAGCGGGGCCAGCTGCTCGATGCGCACGATCGCCACATCGTCGCGCTGATCCTTGTTCTTGCGAGCGACCAGCTCGTAGTAGACCTTGCCGCTGGTCAACAGGATTCGGCGCACCTTGTTGCGGTCACCGGTGCCCTCTTCGTAGGTGGGTTCCTCGATCACCGACCGGAACTTCATC
>DASQCE010000255.1:0-2430 GCA_035634855.1 Mycobacterium sp. | reverse complement strand
CGCACGGAGCTCAGCGCGAGCGTGCGCGGCGCGGTGCTGTCATCGGGAAACCTTGCGCTGCTTCGTCGTTGGCTCGACCTGCCTGAGTGCCGCGACGACCGGGACTGCTGGCGAGTGCTGTACAACCACGCTGCGCCGGGCTCGGTCATACGTGCCCAGGCCCGCGGCCATCTCGCCGGGCTGGATCTCGACCTGGCCTAGCGCCGTCGACGGTTGCAACGTCGTGCAACCGTGCTGCAACGGTCCGAAATCTACCTTCAGTGACGTCCGACACATTTACGTCGCAAAGGCGGACGGATCCGCCACCGCGGCGACATAAGGCAGGAGAAACGCCATGACCGTGTATGCACGACCAGGTGCCGAGGGCTCGCTGATGACCTTCCAGCCCCGGTACGGGAACTACATCGGCGGGGAGTGGGTCGCACCCGCGGCCGGCCGCTATTTCGAGAACGCCAGCCCGGTCAACGGTCAGCCGTTCTGCGAGATCCCCCGCTCCGATGAAACCGACATCGAGAAGGCGCTCGACGCCGCGCACGCGGCCGCGCCGGCCTGGGGCAAGACGACGGCCGCGGAACGGGCGGTGATCCTCAACAAGATCGCCGACCGCATCGAGGAGAACCTCGAATCCATCGCCGTCGCCGAATCGTGGGACAACGGCAAGCCGGTGCGCGAGACGCTCAACGCCGACATCCCGTTGGCCATCGATCATTTCCGGTACTTCGCCGGTGCGATCCGCGCGCAGGAAGGCTCGCTGTCCCAGATCGACGACGAAACCGTCGCCTATCACTTCCACGAACCACTCGGTGTGGTGGGCCAGATCATCCCGTGGAACTTCCCGATCCTGATGGCCACCTGGAAACTGGCGCCGGCTATCGCGGCCGGAAATGCCGTGGTGCTCAAGCCCGCTGAGCAGACGCCAGCGTCCATTCTGTACCTCTTCTCCTTGATCGGTGACCTGCTGCCGCCCGGCGTGGTGAACATCGTCAACGGGTTCGGCCTCGAGGCGGGCAAGCCGCTCGCGTCGTCGAAACGGATTGCCAAGATCGCGTTCACGGGAGAGACCACGACCGGCCGGCTGATCATGCAATACGCGTCGCAGAACCTGATCCCGGTCACGCTGGAGCTGGGCGGCAAGAGCCCGAACATCTTCTTCAAAGATGTGCTCGCCGCCCACGATGACTACCAGGACAAGGCGCTCGAAGGCTTCACGATGTTCGCCCTCAACCAGGGCGAGGTCTGCACCTGCCCGTCGCGGTCATTGATCCAGGCCGAAATCTTCGACGAGTTCCTCGAATTGGCCGCGATCCGCACCAAGGCCGTCCGGCAGGGGGATCCGCTGGACACCGAGACGATGATCGGTGCCCAGGCATCCGAGGACCAGCTGGAAAAGATCCTCTCCTACATCGACATCGGCAGGAGGGATGGAGCAAAGCTCATCACCGGCGGCCAACGCGCCGAGCTCGGCGGTGATTTGAGCGGCGGATATTACATCGCCCCAACGGTTTTCACTGGTAATAACAAGATGCGCATCTTCCAGGAGGAGATCTTCGGGCCGGTGGTGGCGGTGACATCCTTCACCGACTACGACGACGCGATCAGCATCGCCAACGACACGCTCTTCGGCCTGGGCGCAGGTGTGTGGAGCCGTGACGGCAACGTCGCCTACCGGGCCGGCCGGGACATCAAGGCCGGCCGCGTGTGGACCAACTGCTACCACGCGTATCCCGCGCACGCGGCGTTCGGCGGCTACAAGCAGTCGGGCATCGGCCGTGAGACCCACAAGATGATGCTGGACCACTACCAGCAGACCAAGAACCTGCTCGTCTCCTACGGCAACAAGGCCCAAGGGTTTTTCTGACGAGCGCGCGCGCGTGGGGGTACCACCCGCGCGTAGCGCAGGGGAGAAGAAAGTAACCCTGAGCCGGGACCAAAGACCCTTCAACCAAAACACTTTCACGATTGGAATGATGAAATGACCCAGACCCTTGGCGCCCCCGGGGCGTCCGACACCACCGACACCATGCGCGCTGCCGTCGTCACCGAATTCGGTGGCCCCCTACAAGTCGAAGAGCTCGAACTGCCTTCGCCTGGCTACGGCGAGGCGCTTGTCAAACTCGAGACCTCCGGCGTGTGCCACACGGATCTCCATGCCGCACATGGAGATTGGCCCGTCAAGCCGCAACCGCCGTTTATTCCCGGCCATGAGGGCTACGGCACCGTCGTAGCGCTCGGCGAGGGCGTCGACGACCTGAAGGTCGGCGACAAGGTCGGTAACGCCTGGCTGTGGTCGGCGTGCGGCACCTGCGAGTACTGCCGCACCGGCTGGGAGACGTTGTGCGAGAGCCAGAAGAACGGGGGCTACAGCGTCAACGGCAGCTTCGGCACCTACATGCTGGTCAACGCCGCCTACGCGGCGCGGATCCCCGAGAA
>DASQCE010000254.1:0-9792 GCA_035634855.1 Mycobacterium sp. | reverse complement strand
CTGGGAGCAGACGAAAACCGATGTGTTCAGTGAGGAATTCCTGCTGACGCGGCCGCTGCTGACCGCGATTCGCCGCACCGAGCCCACCGTCCTGCTGATCGACGAGACGGACAAGGCCGACATCGAGATCGAGGGCCTGCTGCTGGAGGTGCTGTCCGACTTCGCGGTGACGGTGCCCGAGCTCGGCACCATCACAGCCGAGCGCGCGCCGTTCGTGCTGTTGACCTCCAATGCCACCCGGGAGTTGTCCGAGGCACTCAAGCGCCGGTGCCTGTTCCTGCACATCGACTTTCCCGATCCCGACCTCGAGCGCCGCATTCTGTTGTCGCGCGTTCCGGAGTTGCCCGAACACCTGGCGCAGGAACTCGTCAAGATCATCGGAGTGCTGCGCGGTATGCAGCTCAAGAAGTTACCGTCGGTGGCCGAGACGATCGACTGGGGCCGCACGGTGCTGGCGTTGGGGCTGGACACCATCGACGACGAGCTGATCGCGGCCACTCTCGGCGTGGTGCTCAAGCATCAGTCCGATCAAATTAAAGCGGCCGGGGAACTCAGGCTGAATTGATGGGGCAGAACTGATGGCCGTCCGCCGCACCCGCCCGCCGCAGCCGCTGGCTCCGCACGGACTCCCCGGTCACCTGGTCGAGTTCGTCGAAGCACTACGCCGGCAGGGGATTTCGGTCGGCCCGTCGGAGACCGTCGACGCGGGACGAGTGATGTCCGTGTTGGGGCTGGGTGACCGCGAGGCACTGCGCGAGGGCTTCGCGTGCGCGGTGTTGCGCCGCTCCGATCACCGCGACGCCTACGACGCGATGTTCGACTTGTTCTTCCCGGCGGCGCTGGGCGCCAAGACGGTCCTGCTCGACGACGACGATGAAGCCGACGACGATCCGGGCCTGCTGCCGGAGGACATCGAGGGGCTGCGCGCCGCGCTGGTCGACATGCTCAGTGAGAACACCGATCTGGCTAACATGGACGAGCGGCTGGCGGCCATGATCGCCCAGATCGTCGAGGCCTATGGCCGCTACCAATCCAGCCGCGGCCCGTCGTACTCGTCGTATCAGGCGCTCAAGGCGATGAGCCTGGACGACCTCGAGGGCAGGCTGCTCGCCGGACTGCTGGCGCCCTACGGCGACGAGCCAACACCGACGCAGGAGGAGATCGCCAAAGCACTTGCCGCGCAACGCATCGCGCAGTTACGCAAGATGGTCGAGGCGGAGACCAAGCGGCGCACCGCCGAGCAGTTGGGCCGCGAGCACGTCCAGATGTACGGCGTTCCGCAGCTTGCCGAGAACGTCGAATTCTTGCGCGCCTCAGGGGAGCAGCTGCGCCAGATGCGGCGGGTAGTGGCGCCACTGGCCCGCACACTCGCCACGCGACTTGCCGCACGACGTCGGCGGTCCCGTGCCGGTGAGATCGATATGCGCAAGACGCTACGCAAGTCCATGTCGACCGGCGGCGTGCCGATCGATGTGGTGCTGAAGAAGCCGCATCCGGCGCGTCCCGAGCTCGTGGTGCTATGCGACGTGTCGGGTTCGGTGGCGGGCTTCAGCCACTTCACGCTGATGCTCGTGCATGCGCTTCGTCAGCAGTTCTCGCGTGTGCGCGTGTTCGCCTTCATCGACACCACCGACGAGGTGACCGAGCTGTTCGGGCCCGACGCCGACTTGGCGGTGGCCGTGCAGCGCATCACCCGCGAGGCGGGCGTCTACACCCGCGACGGTCACTCCGACTACGGCAACGCATTCGTGTCGTTCATGGAGAAGTGGCCGAACGTGCTCTCGCCGCGCAGTTCGTTGCTGGTGCTCGGCGACGGGCGCAACAACTACCGGAATCCGGAAACCGACCTGCTGGCCCACATGGTCAATGCGAGCAGGCACGCGCACTGGCTCAACCCCGAGCCCAGGCATTTGTGGGGCAGCGGCGACTCGGCGGTGCCGCGCTACCAGGACGTCATCACCATGCATGAATGCCGGTCGGCCAAGCAGCTGGCCACGGTGATCGACCAGCTGCTGCCGGTCTAGTCCGCCGAACGTGGGTTACCGTCACACTTTCGTGGAAAAGCGTGTTTCAAGCCCACACTCGGGCCAGATGTCAGGCGAATGACACGGTCACGTCGCTGCCTGCCGGGTCGGCTTTCGTCACCAGCGACCATGGGGGCCTGAACACCCGGCCCGGCGCGGCGGGCCACGGGGTGCGTTTCGTACTGAGCGCGCGGCCGTCCTGCATTGCCCGCAGCGTCGGCAGCCGACGGTACTCGTCGACCCAGAACAGCAGGTCGCCGCGCGCGGCGACGCCGCTGTCTGGCGAGACCAGCTGCGGTGCAACCCATCTGGACGGCACTTCGGCACGGGTGCGGACGGCCTTGTGGGGCTCCTCACGGCGCTGCAGCCAACGACTCACCGTGGTTGCCACATGACGACCGTCTAATGCGGCGGTGTCGACGGGATGCAGCAGGTTGCCGACCGCACACCGGGGCTGCTGGTCCGCACGCCCGCGTCCACGACTGGACCGCGCGTGGCGGGATCGATATCCAGGCCGCCGATGCGAGCGAGCTCGTGGTCGGGAATCCAGTCTCCAGTGAATACCACGGTGTCGCAGTCGACCGTGGTGCGTTCGCGACTGTCGAGGTTCTCGATCACCACGGAGCGCCAGTGGCCGGCACCACCGCGTCGGCCGTGACGGTGCGCAGCCCGCGAGGCGAGGTGACCTGTAGCACACGCGCACCGCTCCACCCGGTGACCATCGCCTCGGTTTCGAGCACCGCGCCGGCATCCTGAGCCATTCCGGTGAGCCGGCGGGCATAGGCTGGCCCGGACATGAAGCGCTTGAGATCACGCATGCCGTAGCCGGGATGGTGGCTGTGGCGAAGGATTCCACCCGTTTCTGCTTCGCGTTCGATGACCACGACCTTGCCGTTTACCTTCGGCGCCAGCGCGGCAGCGGCGCTCAGCCCGGACCGTCCGCCGCCGACGATGGCAACCGCCACATGAACGTTGCTCATCGCACGTCACCGCCCGCCTGCAGCAGCGCACGCGTGTGGGCGCCGCAATAGAAGCCGTTCATGCGCCAGGCGCTCGGACTTGAGGCGTGCGCGATGGTCGACGTCTTTCACCGGTTGCGCAGCGTCGACGATGTCCCGTTCGCGCTGGAGACAACGTTCCTGCCCGCGGATCTGACAGGGGCATCCTCGACGAACCGGACGACGGGTCGCTATCGGCGGTGCTCCGGAACCGCTACGGCATCGACTTGGCCCGCTCGACCGCGGTACTGGAATCTATCGTCCTCGACGATGCGTCCAGCTCGCAGGTCGGCGTGCGCGCAGGATCGGCGGGCACTCTGCTCGCCCGCCGCACTGAGGACGCCGCGGGGCGATGTGTGGATTACGCCCGCGACGTCTACCGCGCTGATCGCTCGTCGTTCGAGGTTTCCGAACTCCTCGGGTCCCACCGACTCTCGCCGGTCTGAGTGCGCATTGGCGCTGCCGTAAGCTGGCTGTTTGTGACTTCTCGACGGCGGATGGGGGTGATGGGTGGGACGTTCGACCCCATCCACAACGGCCACCTGGTCGCGGCCAGCGAGGTTGCCGATCTGTTCGAGCTCGACGAAGTGGTGTACGTCCCGACCGGCCAGCCCTGGCAGAAGCACCATCGCCACGTCACCGCCGCCGAGGATCGCTACCTGATGACGGTCATCGCCACGGCGTCCAACCCCAGGTTCTCGGTCAGCCGGGTGGACATCGACCGCCGCGGCCCGACCTATACCAAGGACACGCTGCGCGATCTGCGCTCGCTCAACCCCGACGCGGACCTCTACTTCATCACCGGCGCGGACGCACTTGCCTCGATCCTGTCGTGGCAGAACTGGGAGGAAATGTTCTCGATCGCCAGGTTCGTCGGCGTCAGCCGCCCCGGCTACGACCTCGATGGCAAGCACATCGCGGCGGCGCTCGCTGAGCTGCCTGCTGACGCGCTGACCCTCGTCGAGGTGCCCGCGCTTGCGATCTCGTCGACCGACTGCCGCAAGCGTGCCCGAGAGAACCGGCCGATCTGGTACCTGGTGCCCGATGGCGTCGTGCAGTACGTGACCAAACGCCAGCTCTACGCCGCCGAGCCGAGCGTGACGAAAGACGGGAACCGGCGATGAGCCGCTTGCGCGAAGAGCATCAGATATGGATGAGCCGCTTGCGCGAAGAGCATCAGATATGGATGAGCCGCTTGCGCGAAAAGCATCAGATATGACCGCGACCGACGAAGCGATCAAGATGGCGACCGTCGTGGCGCGCGCTGCCGCGTCCAAGCTGGCCGCGGACGTCGTCATCATCGACGTGTCCGGCCAGCTCGTCATCACCGACTGCTTCGTCATCGCGTCGGCGTCCAACGAGCGCCAGGTCAACGCGATCGTCGACGAGGTCGAGGAGAAGATGCGCCTCGCGGGGTACAAGCCCGCCCGTCGCGAAGGCGCCCGCGAGGGTCGGTGGACATTGCTCGACTACGTCGACATCGTGGCGCATATCCAGCACCAGGACGAGCGTGACTTCTACGCCCTCGACCGGTTGTGGCGCGACTGCCCCGTCGTGCCGGTGGATCTGGACGAGACGCCATGAGGGTGCGCCGCCTGGTGATGCTGCGTCACGGGCAGACCGGCTACAACGCTGCCAACCGGATGCAGGGCCAGCTCGACACCGAGCTGTCCGACCTGGGCCGTGACCAGGCCGTCGCCGCCGCGGAGGTGCTGGCGAAGCGGCAACCCCTGGTGATCATGTCGTCGGACCTACGGCGGGCGCTCGATACCGCGGTCGCACTCGGCGAGCGATCCGGGCAGCCGGTGCTCGTCGACACCCGGCTGCGCGAAACACACCTCGGCGACTGGCAGGGGATGACCCATCTGGAGGTGGACGCCGCGGCCCCTGGCGCGCGGCTGGCGTGGCGGGACGACGCCCGGTGGGCGCCGCACGGTGGCGAAAGCCGCGTCGACGTCGCGGCACGCGGCATGCCGCTGGTGGCCGAGCTGGTCGCCGACCAGACCGAGTGGGGCGTCGACGAACCCGAGAGGCCGGTGGTCCTGGTGGCGCACGGCGGGTTGATCGCGGCGCTGACCGCGGCGCTGCTCGCGCTGCCGGTCGACAACTGGCCGGCACTCGGCGGCATGGGCAACGCCAGCTGGGTGCAGCTGTCCGGCCACTCGCAACCCGATGCCTCGCTGGGCGGTATCCGCTGGCGGCTCGACGTGTGGAACGCCTCGGCACAGGTTGCCAACGATGTCCTCTGACAAGCCGACCCTTCTCGTCTTCTGTGACTCGCTGTCCTACTACGGGCCCACTGGCGGGCTGCCAGCCGACGATCCGCGGATATGGCCGAATATCGTTGCCAATCAGCTGGGTTGGGATGTCGAGGTGATCGGCCGGATCGGCTGGACCTGCAGAGACATCTGGTGGGCCGCCACCCAGGACCCGCGGGCGTGGGCGGCGTTGCCCCGGGCCGGCGCGGTGATCTTCGCGACGGGCGGCATGGATTCGCTGCCGTCGCCGCTGCCCACCGCGTTGCGGGAGTTGATCAGGTACGTCCGGCCTGCGTGGCTCCGGCGCTGGGTGCGCGACGGCTACGGCTGGGCGCAGCCGCGGTTGTCGCCGATATCGCGGGCCGCGCTACCGCCCCACCTCTCCGCGGAGTACCTCGAAATGACCCGTGGCGCAATCGACTTCAATCGACCTGGGATACCGTTAGTCGCATCGTTGCCATCGGTGCATATCGCCGAGACGTACGGCAAGGCCCACCACGGCCGCGAAGGCACCGTCAAGGCGATCACCGAATGGGCTGAGCAGCATGACGTCCCGCTTGTCGACCTCAAGGCGGCGGTCGGCGAGCATGTCATGAGCGGGCGGGGCAACCCCGACGGCATCCACTGGAACTTCGAGTCACACCAGGCGGTCGCCGAGCTGATGCTCAAGGCGCTCGCGGAGGCGGGCGTGCGGCAAGAGGATTCGCGCTAGCCATGCCCGTTGTCGTGGTGACCGATTCATCGTCCCGCTTGCAGCCAGATGAGCTGAAGCAGTTCGACATCCGGCAGGTGCCGCTGCACGTTCTGCTCGACGGAGCAGACCTTCGCGACGGGGTAGACGATGTGCCGTACGACATTCACGACCGTCCGCGCGTCACCACCGCCGGTGCCACGCCCGCGGAGCTGGCCGAAATCTACCAGCAGGCACTGAGCGACAGCGACGGTGACGGGGTTGTGGCGGTACATCTTTCGGCGGCTCTGTCCAGCACATACAGCGCCGCCGTGCAGACGGCGCGCGAGTTCGGGTCGGCGGTGCGGGTGGTCAACTCGCGGTCGGCGGCGATGGGTGTCGGCTTCGTCGCCCTGGCCGCGGCGCGTTCGGCGGGCTCGGGTGCCGATCTCGATGCCGTTGAGTCAGCGGCTCGTTCGGCGCAGTCGCGCGGACATGTGTTCCTCGTGGTGCACCGGCTGGACAATCTGCGGCGCAGCGGCCGGATCCGCAAGGGGGCGTCGTGGCTGGGCACCGCCCTGTCGCTCAAACCGCTGTTGTGTCTCGACGTCGACGGGCGCCTTGTGCTGGATCAGCGGATCCGCACCGTCACCAAGGCGCATGCCGCGTTGGTCGATCGCGTCGCCGAGGCCGTCGGGGAGAGTCGGGCTGCGGTCGCGGTACACCATGTCGACAACCACGACGCCGCCGACGAGATCGGCGCGGCATTGACGACGCGGCTACCCCAGATCGAGTCGCTCGTCGTCAGCGATATGGGGCCGGTGCTCTCGATTCACGTCGGCGGCGGGGCGGTCGGCGTCGCGGTGCAGCTGGCAGAGTAGGGCCGATCGGAGGTGACATGACGTCCACCAAAGAGATGGCACGCGATGAACGCGAAGGGTTCGCGTCATTCCTTGACGGGTTGACGTCGCAGCAGTGGAACAGTCCGACGCTGTGCGAGCTGTGGACGGTCCGCGAGGTCGCGATACACACGGTGAGCTACGACGAACTCACTACTGCCGGTCTGGTCGGCCGTTTCTTGAAGGGTCGGCTGAACACCGACCGCATCAATGCAATTGGCGTCGCCGACTACTCAGATCGGTCTCCCCAGCAGATCACCGTACTCATCCGGTCGTACGCCCAACCGCACGGACTGACCGGGGGTTTCGGGGGCAAGATCGCGCTCACCGATGGCATGATCCACCAGCAGGACATCCGCCGGTCGATCGGACTGCCGCGCACCATCGACCCCGAGCGGCTACGCACGGCGCTGAATTTTGCCCGCTTCGCCCCGACCATTCGCGGTGCCTGGCGGGCACGCGGTGTACGCCTTGTCGCCAGCGACTTGGATTGGAGCCACGGCCGCGGTCCGGAGGTGCGCGGACCGGGCGAGGCGTTGTTGATGGCGATGGCCGGCCGCCGCGCCGCACTGGACGACGTCGACGGCCCGGGTAAAGCAAAACTCGCCCAACATATCTGACCTCGCGCCGAGAGTACGGTTGTTGCCGTGCCCACCGGTGTTTGTGTACGACAACCGTACTTTCGGCGACTATGACTACACCGCGGCGCGGCCGGTGATCGGCGGGAGATCCTTGAGTGTCACGATGCCGGGCGGGGCGGCAACGACGGCAGGCACGGCGTTCGTCACCGGCATCGCGGTGTAGATCATGCCCAGACCCATGAATCCTGGCTCGGTCCAATCCTTCGGCGGCAGGCAGTGCAGCACCGTGCGCATGTTGGGCAGGCCGAAGACCTGGATGACGTGACCGTGCTCCAGCGGTTTGGGCGGCGTCACGTGGTCGCCCATAGTCCAGTTGAAGCCGACGCTGACGACGTTGCGATCGCCGACCCAGCCCCGGTGGTAGCCGTACACGCCTGCGACGGTGCCTTTCGGGATCTGCATGAAACCCAGGTCGGTGTCGCCGGTCGCGGGAGTGAAAGTCACGTCGAACGTGATCTTGTCGAGCGTGGCGCCGATCGCGTCGCACATCATCGCAGCCGATTCGGCGAAGACCTCGCTTTCCCGGCGCACGCTCTCGGCGAGGCCGGGCGTTTGGGGATCCTGCGAGAAGCCCATTGCGGTTTGGGTGCCCGCCGATTCGTAGGTCGAGCAGTCCACCGACTCGGTGATGCGGATCTCGTCGACCCGCTCGCAGGAGCCGGACAGCACCATGCCGACCAAATTGGTCATACCGGGATGGGCGCCGCTGCCGAAGATCGTGGAATTGCCTTTCTCGCAAGCCTTCCGGACGCGTCCCAGATCTTCGGGTGACTGCTTGCCGCCGGTGATCCACGCCGCGCTCGAGCACACGTTGACGCCGGCCTAGAGCAGCCGGGTCAGCTCGTCGATGTTCGGCCACAGCGGGTTGTAACAACAGGCGTCGGGCTTCAAAGCGAGCAGCGCATCGATGTTGTTGGTGGCTGTCACCCCGGTCGGCTCCGGCCAGCCGGACAGCTCCGCCGCGTCGACGCCGACCTTGTCGGCACCGTGTGCGTAGACACCGACCAGCTCCATGTCGTCGCGCCGGATGATCGCGTGAAGCGACCGCCGCCCGATGTTGCCGGTCGTCCACTGGATCACCCGGAGGGGCCGCTCAACGGTAGTCATTGGCAGCAATCTACATGTGCGTTCCGCCGTCGACGCGCACCTCGGTTCCGGTGACGAAATAGGCGTCCGACGAGCCGAGCATTGCAACGACGGCTGCGACCGCGTCCGGCTTGGCGAACATCACACCGCCCTTGAGTGGCAGCACCGAGGTGATCTTGCCGAACAGCGAGAAGTCCGCATCTGCAGGGAGTCCCGGTCCGATGCTCTGCTTGGATTCGCCCGTGCCGTCGGTCATTCCGGAGGAAATGGAACCGGGCTGAACCGAGTTGAACCGGATCCTTTCCTTGGCGAACTCCAGCGCGAGCGCATGCGTCATCGCCTGGATGCCACCCTTGGACGCGGCGTATGCCGACATGTACGGGTGCGCGAAGGTCGCGGAGGTGGAACTGAAGTTGACCACCGCGGGGTCGTTGCCGTTGCGCAACGCGGGGATGGCCTCCCGGGTCACCAGGAAGGTGCCGACAAGGTTGATTCGTAGCACCTGTTCGAAGTCGGCGAGTGTCGTCTCGAGGAAGTGCGCTGACCGCAAGATGCCTGCGGCGTTGACGAGGGCGTCGAGGCCGCCCAGGGCCTCGACCGCGCGGGCCACCCCTTCCTTGACCGACTCCTCACTGGCGACGTCGATGAGCACGCTGCTCAGCCGATCGCCGTGTGGTTCGGCCCTGGCCACGGTGTCCTTCAATCCGAACTCGCTGATATCAGCCGCAACCACGCGGCCGCCTTCGGCCAGGATGCGCAGCACGGTCGCTTGCCCGATGCCGGAACCACCGCCGGTGATGAGGACTCGACGGTCGCTGTAGCGCTGAAGAGATGTCATAGGCAGATACTGCTGGGCGGGATGCGAGTTGTCAGCGGCCGGCCGGTTTCGCGGCCATGTCGAGGGCGGCGAGATGGCTGAACAACATCGACGCTCCGATGGGGATGCCGCCGCCGGGATAGACCGTTCCGGTGACGGCGGCCATGGTGTTACCTGCGGCGTAGAGCCCGTCGATCGGGTTGCCGTCGGTGTCGAGCACGCGGGCGTGGCTGTCGGTGACGAGTCCACCCTTGGTGCCTAGATCGGAGAGGCCGAACGAGGCGGCGTGGTAGGGCGGGGTGTCGATCGGCACCATCGGTGACTGGCCGCCCGAGAAGACGCGGTCGTATGCCTCCTCGCCCCGCCCGAAGTCCTCGTCCACACCCGCCGCGACGAACT
>DASQCE010000253.1:0-3359 GCA_035634855.1 Mycobacterium sp. | reverse complement strand
ACGGCGACCGGATCCGCATCTGTGATCACGAGTTCACGTTCGAGATCGCGCCGCGCGAGACGTAACCCGGCATTAGGGTGTGTTCGCTGGCAAACGCATCCGAGGAGCACCCGATGAGCGACCCTGGGCGGGAATCACGCGTGGGTTCCCAGATCGGCCCATATCGCTTGCGGCGGTTGCTCGGCAAGGGCGGCATGGGTGAGGTCTACGAGGCCGAGGACACCGTCAAGGACCGGATCGTCGCGCTGAAATTGTTGCCCGAGTCGGCGTCTCACGATCCAGTGTTCCGGAAGCGGCTGCAGCGCGAGGCGCATTCCGCGGGCCGGTTGCAGGAGCCGCACGTGGTGCCGATCCACGACTACGGCGAGGTCGACGGGCTGCTCTACGTCGACATGCGGATGATCGACGGTACCGACTTGCGCCAGATGCTCAAGCGGTACGGGCCGATGACGCCTGCGCGGGCGGTGGCGATCGTCCGCCAGATCGCGTCGGCACTGGATGCGGCGCATGAAAGCGGCGTCATGCACCGCGACGTCAAGCCCGAGAACATTCTGATCACCCGCGACGACTTCGCATATCTCGTCGACTTCGGCATCGCCAACGCGGCCACCGACGAGAAGCTCACCGAACTCGGCACGGCCGTCGGCACTTACGCCTATATGGCGCCGGAACGGTTCACCAACGACGAGGTCACCTATCGCGCCGACGTGTACGCGCTGACGTGTGTCCTTCACGAGTGCCTGACCGGATCGCAGCCGTTTCATGCCGACAGTGTCAGCGTCGTGATCACCGCGCATCTGATGCAGCCGATCCCGAAACCGAGCGAGGAGCGCCCGAGCATTCCCGCCGCGTTCGACAAGGTGATCGCCAAGGGCATGGCCAAGAAGCCGAAAGATCGATACGTCAGCGCCGGGGACCTGGCGATCGCCGCGAACAACGCGCTGAGCGAACGGGACCAGGACCAGGCCGCGACGATCCTGCAGCGCAGTCAAGACGCGACGATGCCGGGCACGCCGATCCCCGCGATGCCGCCGGGACGACCGATTCATCAGACACCGCCGCCGGGACGACCGATTCGCCAGACACCGCCGCCCACGCCGCCACCTACGCCGCCGCCGTTCGCCGCGACGCCTCACCCGCAGCCAGCCAGCCGGCCCGTCGCCTTCCATACCCCACCCCCGCCGACGAGTGGCCCGCCCAGTGGGCCGATGTGGACGGCCGTTCCGCCGCCGCCCGGACCCACGCGCCCGGGCAACAAGGTGCCGTGGATACCGATCGCCGCGGCGGCAGGCGTGTTCGTCCTCGTCCTCGGCGCATTGGGCATCTGGTGGCTGGCTAAACCCGACGAAACGTCATCATCGGGACCGGCGAGCACCACCTCGGAGACCACCGAGCCCACGGAAACCACGACCAGGCCCAACCGAACCACGACCAACGAGCAGTCCTTCGATTCCAAGCTGATGGCGCTGCTGCCTGCCGGCTACGACAACGCCGCGTGCCAGGCCGTGCACCCGCCGTCCACCGGCGCCCTCGCCACGGTGGACTGTGGCCAGACATCCACACCGGGCGGCCCCGCGAACGCCCGTTACTCGTTGTTCGGCGACCAAGGAACCCTGGATTCCCACTTCGACGTCGCGACCAAGGAGAACTCGGAGCTGTTCCAATGCCCGGGCAGCGGCACCGACTCTCCCACCACCTGGCACTACACCGATACACCCGACAACGTCGAGGGCCGCATCGCGTGCGGCACGTACAACAACGGGCCCGACCTGGTGTGGTCCAAAAACTCGGATCTGCTGCTCGCCGATGCGCAGGGGCCCAACATGGATGACCTGCATAATTGGTGGCTCAAATACGGCTGACCCATAGCCGCTGAGCGAGTTGCCGCGGCCACCAAGAATCTTTCAAGAATCCGCCAAGGCACCTATCGGACTCTGATGTCAGCCCGGAACACCCGGAACAAAACGACATCACGAAGGAGCCCAATGTTCGCCTCGCACCGCTTCACCGAGTTCGCCGGCACCGCGCTCGTCGCGGGCGCCCTCGGGCTTGCCGCCGTTGCGACCGCCGGCACCGCCGGTGCGGTCAGCTCGACAGATGACGCGTTCCTGACCGAGATCAGCAGCGAGGGCATCTCGTACGACAGCCCGAAGGCCGCGCTCTCGAACGCGCATTACGTGTGCAGCTCGTTGGACGACGGTGCGGATCCGGTGGACCTGGGCCAGGAGATCCTGGACAACACGGATCTGACCACACACCAGGCCGCCGTCTTCGTGGTGGCCTCCGTGAACGCCTACTGCCCGGAGTACACCGGCTACTTCGAATAACCCTCCACAGGCGGGGGCCCCGCTGCGGCGGCGGGGCCCCCGCACCAACTACCCCGAGAACGACATTGAAACAGTTCACCGAACCAGCCAACGGAAGCGGCGCGCGATTCCCGCCGCCGAGCAGCTCAGCCGGCTCGGCTACGACCGCGTGCAGTATTTGGCGGGTGGATACGGCGCCTGGACAGCCCGTCGATAGGGCATCTAGACAGTTCGCCCGCTTTGTGTTTCTGTCGATCGCAGGAACAGCGAAGGGACGTGGGATGCCGAACAAGGTATTCGTCGTAGGTGTGGGGATGACGAAGTTTGAAAAGCCGGGCCGTCGCGAGGGCTGGGACTACCCGGACATGGCACGCGAATCCGGCACAAATGCCCTCAAGGATGCGGGCATCGATTTCTCCGAGGTCGAGCAGGGCTTCGTCGGCTATGTGGCGGGCGACTCGACGTCCGGTAACCGGGCGCTCTACGAGCTCGGGATGACCGGTATCCCGATCGCTAACGTGAACAACAATTGTTCGACGGGTTCGACGGCGCTGTTCCTTGCGGCGCAGACCATCAGGGGCGGACTGGCCGACTGCGCGATCGCGCTCGGCTTCGAGAAGATGCAGCCCGGCCCGCTTCAAGGCGGCGCCGAGGACCGCGAATCCCCGATGGGCAAGCACGTCAAGGCAATGGCCCAGATCGACGAGTTCGCATTCCCGGTGGCGCCGTTGATGTTCGGCGCCGCCGGCCGTGAGCACATGCGCCAATATGGCACCACCGCAGAGCATTTCGCGAAGATCGGCCTGAAGAATCACAAGCACTCGGTGAACAACCCGTACGCGCAGTTCCAGGAGGAGTACTCGCTCGACGACATCCTGGCGGCCAAGATGATCTCCGATCCGCTGACCAAGCTGCAGTGCTCGCCGACCTCCGACGGGTCGGGTGCGGCGATCGTGGCCAGCGAGGCGTTCGTCGACAAGCACGGGTTGGCCGGCCAGGCGGTGGAGATCATCGGGCAGGCGATGACCACCGACTTCGACAGCACCTTCGACG
>DASQCE010000252.1:0-9986 GCA_035634855.1 Mycobacterium sp. | reverse complement strand
ACGCGTTCTCCGGCAACGGCTACATGCTGCTCGCACTCGAAATCGACGGTCTGGCAGCACGATACCGTGACGACTCGGCGCGCCGGGGTGGCCCAATGATGGTGCTCGCCGCGCCGACGCTGCCCCCTCCCGGCCTGAGCCACGCCTGTGACATCTACGGCGCGTCGGTGCTCGTCCTGCCGGACTCATCGCGCGACGCCGTTCAGGTCCGCGCGTCGCTGTGCACCCAGGGCGAGATCAATGCGGCATTGCTGTACGGGACGGTGTCGATGGTCGGCACCCATGCCGGAGTGTGGGAAAAAGGATGACTGAACCGGAACCCGATGTCGCTGCCAGGGCGGCCGCAGGGCCGACGGAATGGGGAGAGAGCACCGGCGTGGGACCGTGGGAAGGGCCCCCGCCCGACGATCCGCGCTACGACCCCGCCTTGCTGCGTGACGGCGACGCCCGCAACGTCGTTGACGCGTACCGGTACTGGACGCGTGCGGCGATCGTCGCCGACATCGACCGGCGACGGCACCCGCTGCACATCGCGATCGAGAACTTCGGCAACGACGCGAACATCGGCGCGGTGGTGCGCACCGCCAACGCGTTCGCTGTCGACACCGTGCACATCGTCGGCCGTCGGCGCTGGAACCGACGCGGCGCCATGGTGACCGACCGTTATCAACGGCTGCGCCACCACGACACCACCGCCGAACTGTTGACGTTCGCCGCGGACGCGGGGCTGACCGTCGTCGCCGTCGACAACGTGCCCGGCGCGGTCCGACTCGAACACACCTCACTACCGCGCGATTGCCTGCTGATCTTCGGCCAGGAGGGGCCCGGCATCACCGACGACGCGAGGGCCGGCGCCGCCGTCACCGTGTCCATCGCGCAATTCGGATCGACCCGCAGCATCAATGCCGCGGTTGCTGCCGGCATCGCCATGCACACCTGGATCGTCCACTGGGGTGATCCGTCCCGCGCTTGGTAAAGCGCGGGAGTGGGGACATTTCCAAGGCCTGGTAGGGCAGGATCGACAGCATGGACCAGGTATGGGCAGACCGGGCAGCAAGTGCGGAGGCCGCGATTGCCAAGCGACATCTGAAGCGGATCTGGAATCTGCCCGGCACCCAGCTGGGTGTGGTGTCGTGGCCGCCGACGACGCACGACGGCGAGTTCCGCACTTGGCACTACTGGTGGCAGGCGCATCTGCTCGACTGCTTGGTCGACGCGCAGGTGCGTGACCCGCAACCCGACCGGATCACCAAGATCACCCGCCAGATCCGCTCACATCGGCTGCGCAACAACGGGTCCTGGGTCAACAACTACTACGACGACATGGCGTGGCTGGCGCTGGCGCTGGAGCGGGCAGGCCGGCTGGCCGGGGTGGAGCAGCCGAAGGCGCTCAAGAAGCTGTCCGAACAGTTCCTCAACGCGTGGGTGCCCGAGGACGGCGGCGGCATCCCGTGGCGCAAACAGGACCAGTTCTTCAATGCACCCGCCAACGGGCCTGCGGGGATTTTCCTGGCCCGGTATGGCGACCGGCTGCGACGCGCCCAGCAGATGTCGGACTGGATCGACGAGACCCTCATCGATCCGGAGACCCACCTGGTGTTCGACGGGATCAAGGCCGGGTCGCTGGTGCGCGCCCAGTACACGTACTGCCAGGGTGCTGTGATCGGGCTGGACGTCGAGTTGGCGGCGCGTACCCAGGACCCGGAGCACGCCACGCGGGTGCACCGGCTCGTCGTCGCCGTGCGCGACAACATGGCGCCCGACGGGATCATCAAAGGGGCGGGCGGCGGCGACGGTGGCCTGTTCAACGGAATCCTGGCGCGCTATCTGGCGTTGGTGGTCACCACTCTGCCCGGTGACTCACGCGAAGACACCGAAGCGCGCGACACCGCGCGCACGCTCGTGCTCAAGTCCGCTGAGGCGGCGTGGGACCACCGGCAGACCGTCGACGACCTACCGCTGTTCGGACCGTTCTGGGAACGATTCGCCGAAATGCCAAAGGCCGGCGGGAAATCGGCAGAGTTCGTCGCGGGGGCGGTCAATACCTCCGAAATCCCCGAGCGCGATCTCTCCGTCCAGCTGTCGGGCTGGATGCTGATGGAGGCCGCCCACACAGTCGCCGCGAGCGGCGACAACGGCACCGCCGGCGAGTGACCGCCGAGCCCCTTCCGCGGATCGTTCGCATGCTGCCGGGCCGATTCAGCCGCGACCCCAAGGCACCCGGTACGAAGGAAAACACCGCGGCCGCGCTGCTGCTCGCGTTCACGCTGGCGGCGATCCTGTGGGCCAATTCGCCATGGGCCGAGACATATTGGGCGCTATTGGACACGCACGTCGGCTTCACGTTCGGTGACAACACCGTCGAACTGACGGTCAAGCATCTGATCAACGACGGCCTGATGACATTCTTCTTCTTCATCGTCGGCCTCGAAGTCACCAGTGAATTCGCGATCGGCGAGCTCACCGATCGCGCCAGGGCCGCGGTGCCCGTCGTCGCCGCGATCGCGGGCCTCACCATCCCCGCCGTCATCTTCCTGCTCTTCAACGCGTCGGGGGAGAATGCGCGGGCGTGGGGAGTGGTGATATCCACCGACACCGCGTTCCTCATCGGCGCGTTGGCCATCATCAAACCGAAATATCCTGCCCGGCTGCGGATCTTCCTGCTCACCCTGGCGGTGGTCGACGACATCGGCGCGTTGTGTGTGATCGCGCTGTTCTACTCCGATCGCATCGATGTCGTTGCGCTGGTCATCGCGGTGGTGTTGATCATTGCGATCGCGCTGGTCCGGTTCCTGCCCGCGGCCCGCGGCCCGGCCTACGCGTTGCTCGGCTTCGCACTGTGGGTCGCACTGTCCATGGCGGGCATTCACCCCACCCTGGCCGGCGTCGTGGTTGCGCTGTTAATTCCCGTCTTCACCCCGGACCGTCGGCAGGTGGAAGAGACCGTCGCCGTGATCCGCGCGTTCCGTCAGTCACCCAACTCCCAGTACGCACGAGCTGCCACTCGCGGTCTGCGGGAGTCGATTTCGATCAACGAACGGCTGCAGACCGATGTCGGACCCTACGTCTCCTTCTTGGTGCTGCCGCTGTTCGCGTTGGCCAACGCCGGGGTGCGGCTCGACGCGGACAGCGTGACGGCCGCGCTGCGGTCGACACTCACGTGGGGCATCGTCACCGGTCTGGTGATTGGAAAGTTCATCGGCATCACGGGGGCGACGTGGTTCATGCAGCGCACCGGCCTCGGACTGCTGGCGCCCGGGCTGACTTTGCGCCGAGTCGCAGGCGGGGCTGCATTGTCCGGAATCGGTTTCACCATCTCACTTTTCATCGTCGACATCGCGATCGCCGAGCCGACGCGACAAGACCAGGCGCGGGTCGGCGTCCTGATGGCCTCCGTCATCGCCTTCCTCGCGGGGTGGGCGATCTTCCGGATCACCGACTTCGTCAGCCCACCGGAACCGGTGGGGCTCAAGTTGATCCGGCCCGTCGACCCCGACCGCGACCATATCCGCGGCAATCCCGACGCATCCTTGACGCTGGTGGAGTACGGCGATTACGAGTGCCCCTTCTGCAGCCGAGCCACCGGATCTATCGACGAAGTACGCGCCCACTTCGGCGAAGACCTGCGCTATGTGTGGCGCCACCTACCGCTGGAGCGGGTGCACCCGCGCGCATTCGACGCGGCACGGGCCGCCGAGGCGGCTGGGCTGCAGGGCAAGTACTTCGAGATGGGGATCCAGTTGTTCGAGCATCAGGACGATCTGGAGTGGTCGGACATATACCGCTACGCGGTCGCGATCGGTTGCGACATCGAGAGGTTCGACCACGACGTACGGGTCGACCCGTCGAAGGTGCTACACCGGGTGCAGGACGATGCGCAGGACGCCGAGCTGATGGACCTCAACTCGACGCCGACGTTCTTCGTCAACGGCAAGCGGCACAAGGGTCCGTGGGATTCGGCCAGCCTGATCCGCACGCTGGAAGCGGTGCGTCCTAACTCCACAGGGTGACGTGAATCTTGGGCCGGAATCGGGTTACACCGACTCCGGCGCCGCGCAGCATCGCCTGTGTACACCGCGGCGTGGTGATGAAGCGGACGAGCTCCGACACCGCGGGCTGGCGCGCAGCGGGCGTCAACGTCATGGCGCACCATTCGCCCGGCGCCTGCAGACCTGGTCCCTTGATGTGGGCCAGCCGTCTGTCAGCGAGGTCCTTGCCCACCGAGAAGCCGATGGCCAGCGTGACACCCCCGACGCGCTTCACCTCTTCGGTTGCCGCGGCATCGCTCTGAAAGATTCGTTGCGCGGATTCCGGGATGGCCAGATTCCGGAGTATCGCCGCGATTTCGCCGTCGGCGCTGCCGGCCGAGGGGCCGAGCATCCATCGCTGCTCCCGCAGCAGCGACGGTGTCGGCGGATGTGAGGCGAGCGGACTGTCGGGAGCCGCAACGGCGATGACCTGATACTTCAGGAACGGTCGCACGACGATCGAGATGTCCGACGACTCGTCCCCGGCGGGGCCGAGCGCGATGTCGACCGCACGGGCGGCGATGAGTTCGCGAAACCGGCTCGTCGGGTGCACGCTGAGCTCGACCGACAGATCGTTGGCGCGCGATGAGAACAACTCGATCAGGCCAGGCGCGGCGTGCTCGGCGAAGGCGCTTGACGCCGCAATGCGCAACAGGCGCCTGCCGCGCGCGGCCTCGGTGACCTCGATCGCGGTCTGCCGCTGCAGCCCGAGGATCTCGATTGCCCGGCTCGCGAGTCGCAGCCCGCCCGGGGTGAACGCCAGCCCGGACCCGGTGCGGGCGAACAGCGGATCATCGAGTTCCTTTCGCAGCTGTGCGACGTGCATGGACACTCCCGCGTCGGAGACGCCGAGTTCCTCGGCCGCTGCCCGTACGGAGCCCAACCGCACCACGGCGGAAAAGGCTCGAAGCTGCGCCGGTGTCACGGATTGAGCCTACTTTGGGCGCTGTTAGCGCAGGTAGACAGTCGCGTTTAGCAAGTTAAGCGATCACTTAACTCGATATTGACGGGCATGTTGAAGCGGACGCAGACTGATGCTCCCGGCTACGGATGTGAGGTCAGTCATATGCAAGTTCCTGGCCCTTTCGAGTATGAGCGCGCCACAAGCGTGGACCACGCCGTCGGCCTGCTTGACCGCCTCGGCGACGGTGCGTTGCTCGTGGCGGGCGGCCACAGCCTGTTGCCGATGATGAAACTGCGCATCGCCAACCCGGAGTACCTGGTTGACATCAACGAGCTCGCGGCCGAACTCGGCTACATCGTCGTCGACCCGACCCTCGTGCGGATCGGTGCCATCGCGCGGCACCGGCAGGTGCTCGAGAGCGATCAGCTCGCCGCGGTCCTCCCGATATTCCGCGACGCGGAGCGCGTAATCGCCGACCCGGTGGTGCGCAATCGCGGCACCCTCGGCGGATCGCTGTGCCAGGCCGACCCTGCCGAGGACCTGACAACCGTGACGACCGTGCTCGACGCCGTCTGCCTGGCCCGAGGACCGTCGGGCGAGCGGGAGATTCCGATCGACGACTTCCTCGAGGGTCCGTACGAGACATCGTTGGCGTACAACGAGATGCTTATCGAGGTCAGGATTCCGTTGCGGCACAACACCTCTAGCGCATACGCGAAGGTGGAGCGCCGAGTCGGTGACTGGGCGGTCACCGCGGCAGGGGCGTCGGTGACCCTTGACGACGGCACCATCGCCGCGGCGCGCGTCGGCCTCACCGCCGTGAACGCCGACCCCGCAGCGCTCGCGGAGGTGTCCGCTGCGCTGGTGGGCCAGGCGCCGACCGAGGACGCGTTCGCCGAGGCCGGCAGGCGTGCCGCGGCGGCCTGCGCGCCGGTCTCCGACATGCGCGGCAGCGCCGAGTACAAGCGGCACCTCGCCGGTGAACTGACGGTCCGAACGTTGCGCACAGCGGTCCAGAGAATTCGCAATGCCCCTGCGCCAGAAGGAAATTGATATGCAGGTGAACATGACGGTCAACGATGAGGCCGTCACGGCCGAGGTGGAGCCGCGGGTTCTGCTCGTGCACTTTCTGCGGGATCACCTTGGGCTGACGGGAACTCACTGGGGATGTGACACCAGCAACTGTGGCACGTGTGTGGTCGAGGTCGACGGCGAACCCGTGAAGTCCTGCACGATGCTCGCTGCGATGGCGTCCGGTCACAGCGTCCGCACAGTCGAGGGTCTCGAAGTGGACGGCAGGCTCGACCCCATCCAGGAGGGGTTCATGCAGTGTCACGGATTGCAGTGCGGGTTCTGCACGCCCGGCATGATGATCACCGCTCGCGCGCTGCTCGACCGCAATCCCGACCCGACCGAGGACGAGATCCGCGAGGCCATCTCCGGCCAGATCTGCCGGTGCACCGGCTACACCACGATCGTGCGTTCGGTGCAATGGGCGGCCAGGAACGCGCATGAGGAGGCCAACGCATGACGACCGTCGAGGACCGCCCGCAGTCGCCGGAAGATCTGGCCGACAACGACCAGAAACCGTGCGGGCACGGCAGGATGCTCCGCAAGGAGGATCCGCGCTTCATCCGCGGCCGCGGCAACTATGTCGACGACGTCACTCTGCCGGGCATGTTGCATCTGGCCATCCTGCGATCGCCGTACGCCCATGCGCGGATCACCGGCATCGACGTCTCTGCGGCGCAGGCACATCCGAAGGTCAAGGCCGTCGTCACCGGCGCCGACCTCGCTGAAAAGGGCCTTGCGTGGATGCCCACGCTGTCCAACGACGTGCAGGCCGTACTGGCCACCGACAAGGTGCGCTTCCAGGGCCAGGAGGTGGCGTTCGTCGTCGCCGAGGACCACTACTCCGCCAGAGACGCGCTGGAGCTCATCGACGTCGACTACGAGCCGCTCGCACCGGTCATCGATGCCCGCAAGGCGCTCGACCCCGACGCAGAGGTGATCCGCACCGACCTCGACGGTAAGACCGACAATCATTGCTTCGACTGGGAGACCGGCGACGCCGCGGCCACCGAGGCCGCGTTCGCCAAGGCCGACATCGTGGTCAAGCAGGAGATCGTCTATCCACGGGTGCATCCGGCGCCGATGGAAACCTGTGGCGCCGTCGCCGATCTCGACCCGGTGACCGGCAAGCTCACACTGTGGTCGACGACACAGGCGCCGCATGCGCACCGCACGTTGTATGCGTTGGTCGCGGGTCTGCCCGAGCACAAGATCCGCGTTATCTCGCCGGACATCGGCGGTGGATTCGGCAACAAGGTGCCGATCTACCCGGGATACGTGTGCGCGATCGTCGGCTCGCTGCTGTTGGGCAAGCCGGTGAAGTGGATGGAGGACCGCAGCGAGAACCTCACCAGCACAAGTTTTGCGCGCGACTACATCATGGTGGGGGAGATCGCCGCCAGCGCCGACGGCAAGATCCTGGCCATCCGGTCCAACGTGCTCGCCGACCACGGCGCGTTCAACGGAACGGCCGCCCCTGTGAAGTATCCCGCGGGGTTCTTTGGCGTGTTCACCGGCAGCTACGACATCGAGGCAGCCTACTGCCACATGACGGCGGTCTACACGAACAAGGCACCGGGCGGTGTCGCCTACGCATGTTCGTTCCGCATCACCGAGGCCGTGTATTTCGTCGAGCGACTGGTCGACTGCCTGGCGTACGAGCTGAAGATGGATCCGGCGCAGTTACGGCTGCAGAACCTGTTGAAGCCCGAGCAGTTCCCGTACAAGTCCAAGACCGGCTGGGTGTACGACTCGGGCGACTACGAGACCACCATGCGCAAGGCGATGGACATGATCGGCTACGACGCGCTGCGCGCCGAGCAGAAGGAAAAGCGGGAGCGCGGCGAACTGATGGGCGTCGGCATGTCGTTCTTCACCGAGGCCGTCGGGGCGGGACCGCGCAAGGACATGGACATCCTCGGGCTGGGCATGGCCGACGGCTGCGAACTGCGCGTCCATCCGACGGGTAAAGCCGTTGTGCGGCTATCGGTTCAGACTCAAGGGCAGGGCCACGAGACCACGTTCGCCCAGATCGTCGCCGAGGAGCTGGGCATCCCGCCCGACGACATCGACGTCGTGCACGGCGACACCGACCAGACACCATTCGGCTTGGGGACGTACGGCAGCCGGTCGACGCCGGTGTCGGGTGCCGCGGCCGCGCTGGTTGCCCGCAAGGTCAGGGACAAGGCGAAGATCATCGCCTCGGGCATGCTCGAGGCTTCCGTCGCGGACTTGGAATGGGAGAAGGGCACTTTCAGCGTCAAGGGTGACCCATCGGCGTCTGTCACGATCCAGGACATCGCGATGCGCGCGCATGGCGCAGGCGATCTGCCCGAAGGCCTGGAGGGCGGTCTCGACGCCCAGATCTGCTACAACCCCGAGAATCTCACGTACCCGTACGGCGCGTACTTCTGCGTCGTCGACATCGATCCGGGCACGGCGGTCGTCAAGGTGCGGCGGTTTCTTGCCGTCGACGACTGCGGCACCCGGATCAATCCGATGATCATCGAGGGGCAGATACACGGTGGCATCACCGACGGCATCGGCATGGCGCTGATGGAGATGATCGCGTTCGACGAGGAAGGCAATTGCCTCGGCGGTTCACTGATGGACTACCTCATACCCACCGCCGTCGAGGTGCCCCACTTCGAGACCGGCTACACCGTGACGCCGTCGCCGCACCATCCGATCGGCGCCAAGGGTGTCGGGGAGTCCGCCACCGTCGGCTCACCGCCCGCCGTTGTCAACGCGGTCGTGGATGCATTGGCCCCGTTCGGGGTACGGCACGCCGACATGCCGTTGACACCGTCCCGGGTGTGGGAGGCCATGCAGGGTCGCGCCGCCCCGCCGATCTAGAAGGTTTTCATGCGAATCGCGATGAGGATGGATGATCGTGCGCAGCAGCTGCGGCGCACGCGGACCCCTTTCGTCCATGCCACTGTGGTGCGCGCGGCACCGCCCACGTCGGCGCATCCCGGCGACGAAGCGATCCTGTTGAGCGACGGCACTATTGAGGGTTTTGTCGGCGGCCACTGTGCGCAGAATTCGGTTCGCAAGGCCGCGTTGGGCGCCTTACAGACGAACGAAAGCGTCCTGCTGCGGGTGCTGCCCGACGGCGACGTGCATTTCCCCGAGGCGCCAGGCGCCTGCGTAGTGGTGAATCCATGTCTGTCCGGCGGCGCACTGGAGATCTTCCTGGTTCCGCAGCTGCCCGCGCCGCTCGTGCAGGTTTTCGGCGCGACCCCGATTGCCGACGCGCTGGTCGACCTGTGCACCACCATGGGCTACGAGGCTCGCCACGGCGAACCGAACGATCTGGCCGGCACCACCGCGGTGGTGATCGCGAGCCTGGGTGGACCCGAGGCAGAGACGGTACGTGCCGCCCTGGACGCGGGTGTCGGATACATCGGGCTGGTCGCCAGTCGCGTTCGCGGCGCATCAATTTTGGGTGGGCTCGACCTCTCCGAAGCCGAGCGACGCCGCGTGCACACCCCGGTCGGATTGCCGATCGGCGCCAAGACACCCGCCGAGATCGCGGTATCGATCGTCGCGGAGGTCATCAAGGCGATCCGTGTCGACGGGCTGAAAGCGGACGCGTGAGCGCCCGAAGAAGATCGCGAGTGAGGATCGAGCGAGGCCCGGAGCGAGCGGGAGTCGAGGCGTGAGCGTGGGCCGAGTCACCGGTGTCGTGCTGGCAGCCCGCCGGTCGAAACGCCTTGGAGCACCCAAACAGCCACTGCCATATCGTGATGACCTGCTGGCTGCGGAGCCACGATGACAGAATCGCCGGTGCTCTTCGCAGACGTCGACGACGTCATCCGCCGCTTCGACTCGCGAGACTATCTACTCGACGTCGGCACTGCATCTGCGATCTACCTGGCGGTGACGCTGGGCCGCCCGCTGCTGTTGGAAGGCGAACCGGGGGTGGGGAAGACGACCGCTGCGAAAATCCTCGCCACCGTGATGGGCACACCACTGCTGCG
>DASQCE010000251.1:0-32101 GCA_035634855.1 Mycobacterium sp. | reverse complement strand
CATCGACGCGATCAGCGCGCCGGACACCGTCGCGTAGTTGTTGTTCATGAACATCGGCCGGGTCCACGGCAGCAACATGCCGATCGCGATCACCGACAACACCACCACGACAGCGGCCACCGCATAGCCGGCGCCGGCTTTGCAGTGCTCACGGCTCAGTCCGAGCTCGGCCCAACCGAGGCCCCGCGAACGAACCAGGATCACCAGTCCCACGGCCGCAGCGGGCACCGTCGCGATGCTGGCCCACGGCGTCGTGAAGTGCGCGATCAGGTTCGTCAGTGCCAGTACCACCACGACCACGCCGATGTCGACGTAGGTGCGGAAGTGTTGCAGTGCGGCGAGTTGGCCCACTACGGGATGGGGATGCGGGGCCACCGCCTGTTCGGACATTGCGGGCCAGTTTACCGGCGATTTTGCGATTCTTGCTGAGCGTGTCCTTAGGACTTCGAGTTCGCGCGGTAGTCGGCGTCCCACGTCCACCCCGAGATCTCGGGGTCGTCCTCGCCGTGTACGCGCGTGTAGCGGCGGGCGGCCAGGCGGGCGTCGACCATCCGCTGACGCAGCGCCGCGGCCCGGTTCGCCAGCCCCTCCACCCGGTCTATGACGTCGATCACCAGGTGGAACCGGTCCAGATCATTGAGCATCACCATGTCGAACGGCGTGGTCGTGGTGCCACGCTCCTTGAACCCGCGGACGTGCATCTGCGCGTGATTGGTCCGGCGATAGGTCAGCCGGTGGATCAGCCAGGGGTAGCCGTGGTAGGCGAAGATGACCGGCTTGTCGGTGGTGAACAACGAGTCGAACTCGTGATCGGACAGCCCGTGCGGGTGTTCGGAATCCTGTTGCAATCGCATGATGTCGACGACGTTGATCACGCGCACGGCCAAATCGGGAAGTTCACGGCGCAGCATGTCGGCGGCGGCCAGCGTCTCGAGCGTCGGGATATCGCCCGCGCACGCCAGCACTACATCGGGCTCGCCGGTGGCCGTGCCTGCCCACTCCCAGATGCCAAGACCTCGGGTGCAGTGCGCGATCGCGGCGTCCATGTCGAGGTACGTCAAGGCCGGCTGCTTGCCTGCGACGATCACGTTGACGTAGTCGCGGCTGCGGAGGCAATGATCGGCCACCGACAGCAGCGTGTTGGCGTCCGGCGGCAGGTACACCCGCACCACTTCGGGTCGCTTGTTGGCGACGTGGTCGATGAAGCCCGGATCCTGATGCGACGCCCCATTATGGTCCTGACGCCAAACATGGGATGTCAGAAGATAATTCAGCGATGCGATCGGCCGCCTCCACGCCAGGCTCCTACTGCTGCTCAACCACTTGGCGTGCTGGTTGAGCATCGGGTCGACGATGTGCACGAACGCCTCGTAGCAGTTGAACAACCCGTGCCTGCCGGTGAGCAGGTAGCCCTCGAGCCAGCCCTGACACAGATGCTCGGAGAGCACCTCCATCACGCGTCCCTCCGGCCCGAGGTTCTCGTCGTCGGGCCCGGTCTCGGCCAGCCACGCCTTGTCGGTCGACTCGAACACCGCCGACAGCCGGTTCGAAGCGGTTTCGTCGGGCCCCATCAAGCGGAACCTGTCGGGGTTGCGGGCGATCACGTCGCGAAGGAACGTCCCAAGCACGCGGGTGGCTTCAGCGGTTCCGGTGGCCGGTTTGTCCACGGCGACGGCGTAATCGGGGAACTCAGGCAGGTCGAGATCGCGCAGCAGTAGCCCGCCGTTGGCATGCGGGTTGGCACTCATCCTGCGCTGCCCGGTCGGCGCCAGCGCCCGCAACTCGGGCCGGAGCACCCCCTGCTCGTCGAACAGTTCCTCGGGCCGGTAGCTGCGCAGCCACTGCTCGAGCTGCGCCATGTGCCCTGGGTTGGTGTGCGTCTCGGACAGCGGCACTTGATGCGACCGCCAGGTGCCCTCCACCTTCTTGCCGTCCACCTCCTTCGGGCCGGTCCAGCCCTTCGGGGTGCGCATGATGATCATCGGCCACAGCGGTCGGCCGGTCTCGCCGTCCAGCCGCGCCGCCTGCTGGATAGCGCCGATCTGATCGAATGCCTCGTCGAACGCGGTGGCCAGCTGCCGGTGCACGTTGGCCGGATCGTCACCGGCGACGGTGATCGGCCGGTAGCCATACCCGTACATCAGCGACTCGAGTTCCTCCTGCGGGATGCGGGCCAGCACCGTCGGGTTGGCGATCTTGTAGCCGTTGAGGTGCAGGATCGGCAGCACCGCGCCGTCGGTCACCGGGTTGAGGAACTTGTTCGAATGCCAGCTCGCGGCAAGCGGCCCGGTCTCGGCCTCGCCGTCGCCGATCACGCACGCGACGACCAGATCCGGGTTGTCGAAGGCGGCGCCGTAGGCGTGCACCAGCGCATAGCCCAATTCGCCGCCCTCGTGGATCGACCCTGGTGTCTCCGCGGCGACATGGCTGGGCACACCGCCGGGAAATGAGAACTGGCGGAACAACTTTCGCAGGCCGTCAACATCTTCCTCGATGCCCGAATAGACCTCGCTGTACGTGCCCTCCAGATAGGAATTGGCCACCAGACCGGGTCCGCCGTGACCCGGGCCGGTGATGTAGATGATGTTGAGATCGCGATGGCGGATGACGCGGTTGAGGTGGGCGTAGATGAGGTTGAGCCCCGGTGTGGTGCCCCAGTGTCCGAGCAGGCGCGGCTTGATGTGTTCCGGCGCCAACGGTTCACGCAGCAACGGGTTGTCCAGCAGGTAAATCTGGCCCACCGACAGGTAATTGGCGGCCCGCCAGTAGGCATTGATCAGTTCGAGTTCGCGGTCGGACAGCGTCGGGGAGAGGGCTTGGGCGGTCATCTGGTTCATCATCGTCTCGACGGGTGAACAACGGGTGGCGCCCTCGTACCCGAATCGCGGGACCTCAAGCACTAGCCTGACGATCGTGCTGGGATTCGCGGTTCCGCAGTTCGGAGAGTCCGCCCACCTGGATGTCGGAGAGCTGGCCCGCTTCGCGTCGACGGCCGAACAACTGGGCGCCGACAGCCTCTGGGTCGGCGACCGCCTGCTCGCCGCGGTCCATCCGACGGTGGGTTATGCGGGCACGGACACCATTCCCGAGCAGTTCCGCACCAGCCTCGACCCGTTCATCGCGCTTACCGTCGCCGCGACCGTGACCACGAAAGCGCAGCTGGGCAGCAGCGTGTTCGTCGCGCCCTGGTATCCGCCCGCGCAACTGGGCCGCCAGCTCACCAGCATCGACGTCATCAGCGGAGGTCGCCTGCTGCCCGGGTTCGGCATCGGATGGTCGCCGGAGGAGTATCAGGCCGCAGGCGCCCCGTTCATCCGTCGTGGCGCACAACTGGATGAACTGCTGGACGCGCTCGATGCACTGTGGACGACGAACCCCGTACAGCACACCGGCACGCGCTGGTCGATCCCCGAGTCGTGGGTGGAGCTCAAACCGGTGCAGCGGCCGCGCCCGCCGGTATACCTGGGCGCATTCACTCCGCCGGGGTTGAAACGGGTCGGAACGCGCGCCGACGGCTGGATGGCGGCAATGCGGGTGCCCGGACGAGTGCACGTCGAGGCGCTGAATCGGCAACGCGGTGCGATCGACGAGGCGGCCAGGGAAGCCGGCCGTGACCCGTCGGCCATCCACACCTACGTCAGGATCAATGTCGCCGAAGGCACTCCAGTGGATAAGGTCGCCGACGCCCTGGGTGTGCTGGCCGACAACGGCTACCCCGACGCCTTCGTCGACCTGCTGTACGTAGCGACAGGGACCGACGCCTACCTGGAGTGGGTGCAGCGGCTGCTGGCCTCATGAGCGGGGGACTGCTCGATTCGCTTCGAGTGCTCGATCTCGGTGGCGCCGAATCCGACCTTGTGAGCCGGTTGTTCGCCGACCTCGGCGCCGACGTGCTGAAGATCGAACCGCCGGCGGGCAGCCCGGCGCGCCACGCGCTACCCAACGTCGCGGGCGCAAGCATTCCGTTCGCATTGCACAACGCCAACAAGCGCAGCGCGGTGCTCGATCCGGACAGCTCCGCCGACCGTGACCGTCTGATCGAACTCGCAGGCACGGCTGACATCGTGGTGGACGGTGGCAATCGGGCGGCCGCGTTTGGGACGTCGTGCGCGGCGCTTGCCGAGCGGTTCGGCCACCTGGTTGCGTTGTCGGTCACGGATTTCGGGACGGCTGGTCCATACGCTTCATGGCACGCTACCGATCCGGTGCTGTACGCCATGTCGACGGCCCTGTCGCGTACCGGGCCGACGTCGGGAACGCCGGTGCTGCCGCCGCTGGGGGTCGCGTCGGCGACCGCGGCCGTGCAGGCCGCCTGGGCTGCGCTGGCCGCCTACTATCACCGGTTACGCTGCAGCACAGGCGAATACATCGACTTTTCGCGGTTCGAGGCGGTCCTTCAGTCACTCGATCCGCCGTTCGGATCCGAGGGCCAGGCTGCCGTTGGGCTGAAGCGGTCGGGCGAGCTGTGGCGGGGCAGGCCGCGCAACCAGCAGATCTACCCCATATTTCCGTGCACGGACGGGTACGTGCGGATCTGTCTGCTGTCGCCGCGCCAGTGGCGCGGGATGCGCGCATGGCTGGGTGAACCCGAGCGCTTCGCCGACCCGAAGTTCGACACCATCGCGGCCCGCTATGCGGCATCACGCGAACTCAACGAGGCCCTCGCGGAGCTGTTCGCCGCGCAGACGATGCACGACCTGGTGGCCGAGGGCCAGCGTCGCGGGGTGCCGATCGCCGCGGTGCTCACGCCCGCACAGGCGCTGGCCTCGGAGCATCTCCGTGCTGTCGGCGCATTGGCCGACGTCGATCTCGCCTCAGGCGCCGGAGTGTCGGTGCCGGTGGGGCCGTTCGTGGTCAACGGTGACCATGCCGGGTACACAACCCCCGCGCCAGTCCTCGGTGCCAGCGAAACCACTTGGGCGACAGAGCGTTCCACCTCCTCGGTGGACGGCACAGCCGGGCGGCCGTTTGACGGAATGCGGATCCTCGACCTCGGCGTGATCGTTGCAGGCGGCGAGTTGGGCCGGCTGTTCGCCGACCTCGGCGCGGAGGTCATCAAGGTCGAGAGCGCCGCGTATCCTGACGGCCTGCGCCAGACCCCGCCGGGCCAGGTGATGAGCAGGTCATGGGCGCTGACCCACCGCAATGAGTACAGCCTGGGCCTGGACCTGCGGCATCCGTCGGGCGCCGAGATCTTCGAGAAACTGGTCGCAGGTGCCGACGCGGTGTTCGCCAACTTCAAGCCGGGAACGCTAGCGTCACTGGGGTTTTCCTACGAACAGTTGCGGGAGCTCAACCCACACATCGTACTCGCCGAGAGCAGCGCATTCGGGGCCACCGGCCCATGGAGCGCGCGCATGGGCTACGGCCCACTCGTGCGGGCCACCACAGGGGTCACCTGGCTGTGGACCTCCGAAGACACCGCAGCCGCCCCGCGTGGCAGCTTCTACGACGCCACCACTATCTTCCCCGACCATGTCGCGGCCAGGCTCACGGCGATCGCCGCGTTGGCGGCGTTTATCGGCCGAGAGCACTCCGGAACCGGTGCGCACGTGCATATTTCGCAGGCCGAAGCGGCGGTGAACCAGCTCGCCACCGCCTATGTCGCCGAGGCCGCCCGCGCCGCGGGTCTCCGTGTCGCCGACGATCCCGCGGTCCATGCGGTCTATCCGTGCGATGGCGACGACGAGTGGTGCGTGATTTCGCTGCGGTCGGATGCCGATCGCGAGGCGATGGCCGCGACGTTGGGTCGTGACGCTCTTCCGGGTGACCGCGCCGGGCTCTTTGCCGCGGTCTCGGAGTGGACGTCGAGCCGGCACAAGACGGTCGTCGCCGACGTGTTGCAGCGCGCGGGGGTGCCCGCCGCGCCGATGAACCGGGCCGTCGATGTGCTGGCCGATCCGCAGATCACCTTCCGAAAGGTGTTCAGCGACATGGCCCATCCGCTCTTTGACGCGCCGATGCCCACCGAGACCGGCCCGGCGCCGTACCGCCACATAGCACCCGCCGAGCTTCGGCCCGCGCCGATGGCCGGTGAGCACACTCGCGAGATCTGCCAGAAGCTGCTCGCCATGGACGCCGATGAGACCGATCGACTCATCACCGAAGGCGTCTTGTTCACTCACCGGGCAAGGTCATGATGGCACGGTTGTTCATCGGCGGACAGTTCCGCGAGGCCGACAGGTCGAGCCGTGATCGAGGCTGCGACCGGCGACCCGTTCGCCGACGGCTCGGCCACAACGGAGTCCGAGATCGACGACGCCGTTGACATCGCCAACGACAGCGAGTTCGGCCTCGGCGGCGCGGTGTGGTCGGCCGACGTCGAGCGGGCCACCGAGATCGCCCGCTCGGTACGGACCGGCACGATTGGTGTCAACGACTATCAGATGGACATCGGCGCGCCGTTCGGTGGCGTCAAGGCCAGCGGCATCGGGCGCGAGCTCGGACCGGAGGGATTGGTCGCCTATCAGACCCTCAAATCGATCTACCGGGTCGGCCCGTCAAACTAGAAACTATGCCCATCGACCCCAGGACGCCGGTGCTCATCGGCTACGGCCAGGTCAACCAACACGACGACCATCCAGGGGTGGAGCCCGTCGACCTGATGGTGGCCGCCGCCCGCGCCGCCGCGGATCCACGGGTGCTCGAGGCCGTCGACTCCGTGCGCGCCGTAAGTGTGCTGTCCTGGCGCTATCGAGATCCGGGCCTGCTACTGGCCCAGCGGCTCCGCGCCAGCAACGCGGCAACCCGCTACACCGGAGTCGGCGGCAATGTCCCGCAGACGCTGGTCAACCAGGCGTGCCTGGACATCCAGGCCGGCCGCGCCGGCGCGGTGTTGATCGCGGGCGCCGAAACCTGGCGTACCCGAACGCGACTGCGTGCACGCGGCGCCAAGCCAGACTGGACGAGCCAGGACGAGTCCGTTCCGATGGCAGACGTCGCCGACGAAGGCGTGCCGATGGCCGGTCCCGCGGAACTCCGGATCAAACTGGACCGGCCGGCCTATGTCTATCCGATGTTCGAGCAGGCCCTACGGATCGCGTCAGGCGAGTCCGCGGACGGCCACCTGCGCCGCATCGGCGAGCTGTGGTCACAATTCAGCGGTGTGGCGGCGAAGAACCCGCACGCGTGGAGCCGTGAGCCGTTGGCGCCGCACCAGATCTGGCAACCCAGTCCGCGAAACCGGATGATCAGCTGGCCCTACACCAAGCTGATGAACTCGAACAACATGGTCGACCAGGGGGCGGCCTTGGTGCTCACCTCGGTCGAGAACGCGACCTACCTTCAAATTCCTTCGGAGCGTTGGGTTTTCCCGTACGCCGGCACCGATTCGCACGACACGTACGCCATCGGCGAGCGCGCGGAGTTCTACCGGTCGCCTGGGATCAGGATCGCCGGGCAGCGGGCACTGCAACTGGCCGGCATCGGCGTCGACGATCTCGACCTGATCGACGTCTACTCGTGCTTCCCGTCCGCGGTGCAGGTCGCCGCCAATGAGTTGGGCCTGCCGGTCGGTGACCCCGGCCGGCCGCTGACGGTGACCGGCGGCCTGACCTTCGCAGGCGGGCCGTGGAACAATTACGTCACCCATTCGATTGCCACAATGGCCGAACGCCTTGTCGCCAACCCCGGCCAGCGCGGATTCATCACCGCCAACGGCGGGTACCTGAGCAGGCACAGTTTCGGCGTTTACGGCACGGACCCCCCGAGCCACGAGTTCCGTTGGGAAGACGTGCAATTCGACGTCGACCGGGAACCGACCCGCGATGCCGTAGTCGAATGGTCCGGTGTCGGCACGGTTGAGGCGTGGACCACCCCGTTCAGCCGGACCGGCTCCGCGGAGAAGGCCTTCCTGGCCGTGCGCACACCCGAGGACGCACGGGTGCTCGCGGTGATCCCCGACCCGGCGGAGGCCGACGCCACCATTCGCGACGACATCGCGGGCGCCAAGGTGCAGGTCAACCCTGACGGCACCGCGACGCTGCTCTAGACCAGGTCGGCCAGCAGCTCTTCCACGCGCCGCCGCACCACCACGTCCGCACCGGGACCGACGATCGCGTGCACCCGGTCGGCCTCGACGGCTTCGATGGCGGCCTGCGCCACCACCGAGGGGCTGATCGCGCCGGGCGGCATGCCGTTCGCGTCGGCAGGCGCGGTGGCCGCAGCTGGGGGGACCAGTCTTACCGAATTGGCTCCCAGCGGCGTGTCGACCAGCCCCGGACACAGCACCGTCGCACCTAAAAGCTTTGACACCGAGCGCAATTCGACATTGAGCGTCTCGGTTAGCCCGACGACAGCGTGCATGGTCGCTGCGTAGGGCGCCAGCGTGGGCAGCGCCATCAACCCGCCAGCCGAGGCGGTGTTGAGGAAATGGCCGGAGCCCTGGGCGATGAAAAGCGGTGCGAAGGTGCGCACACCGTTGACCACACCCATCAGCTTGACGTCGATCAACCAGCGCCACGTCCCGGGCCGCTGTTCCCACGCCGACGCCTGTTCACACACCACCCCGGCGTTGTTGCAGACGAGATCGACGCGGCCGAATCGTTCGACGGTCGCGTCGGCCAGCGCGTCCAGGTCGGCCTCGACGCTGACGTCGGCCCACACCCCGGCCGCATGGCCGGGCTGGCCGGCCAGCGCGTCGACAGCGACGGGGATTGCGTCCTCGCGGATGTCGGCGACCATCACGTTCACGCCGCGCCGCACCAACGCGTCGGCTATCGCGAAGCCGATGCCGCTGGTGCCGCCGGTCACCACGGCGACCTGTCCCGTCTGGATCCTCATCGCGCTACCGTAACGTGGTGACGTCGCGGACCGTCGCGCTGCTGCTGGCCGGACCTTAGCAGGTTAGGGTGCGCTGGCCGGCACGTCCGTGTACTGCGGCGTGAAGCCCTCCGCGGAGAACGTGAAGCCCTTACCGGTCGTCTCGCTCTGACAGGAGACGCCGGACTCCTGCACGTTGCAGCGAAATCCGGCCGCGGCCAGGATCCTGTTGAACTGCAACGCGTTGCCGGGGCCGGGGTCCAGCCAGAAGTCCGGCTGCTCCAGCGCGACGAACTGCGGGTCGCCCTCGCGGTCGACGACGATCGCGTTCGGTGTTGCATCCTGCCCTGCGGCGTCGGGCACGGAATCGGGTTCACCGGTGATGCCGAGGCCGGATCGCCAGCTGCTCGACGCCTGACAGCCCGCCTTGGTGTGCGCCAGAATCGCGCACCGCCACTTGCCACTGGGGGTGGTGAAGTAGTAGCCCGTGGTTTCGCCGGCGTGCCCGACGTAGTCGTACGCGTTGACGAGGTGCGCGTTGCTGGGCGGTGTCGACGGCGGGGCGGTCTGGGCGACGGCCGTCTGGGCCGGCGGCTCGCCGGTGTCGATTACGGTGGCACCTGAGCAGCCCGCAAGCGCCACGGAAGCGATCGTCGCCGCCGACAGCCCCCGCGGAATTCGGCCGATCAAGCGGCACCCAACGGCGCGCGGGACCGGATCAGTGCCTTGATGTCGTCGAGGCCCTCCCAGATGTTCACATTCATCCCGGCCAGCACGCGGTCGCCGCCGCCGAGCCAGAATGCGGTGAACTCACGCTTAGCGACGTCACCACGGAACACCACTTTCTGGTAGTCCGGCGCATGGCCGACATATTCCATGCCGAGGTCGTACTGGTCGGTGAAGAAGTAGGGGAGTTCGTCGTATTCGGCAGGCCTGCCGAGCATCCCGGCCACGGCAACCGCGGGCTGCTTGAGCGCGTTGGCCCAATGCTCGGTGCGGATGCGCGTGCCGAACAGCGGGTGCTCGGCCGCCGCGATGTCGCCGACCGCGAAGATGTCGGCGTCACTGGTGCGCAGTGTCGAGTCGACCAGGACGCCGCCGTCGCCGAGCGCCAGGCCGGCGTGTTCCGCGAGCGCGGTGTTGGGCGCCGCGCCGACCGCGACCAGGACGGCGTCGGCGTCGACGGTGGAACCGTCGCCGAGTTTGAGCCCGGTCGCTTTGCCGCCTTCGGTCGTGATTTCGTGCACCGTTGCCCCGAGCCGAAGGTCGACGCCGTGTTCGCGGTGCAGGGTGGCGAACACCTCGCCGACCTCGCGGCCGAGCGCCGCCATCAGCGGCAGCTCAGCCATTTCGACGACGGTGACGTTGACGCCGCGGTCTCGGGCACCGGCGGCGACCTCGAGGCCAATCCACCCACCGCCGACGATGGCCAGTGAAGAACCTTCGACCAGAGCCGAATTCAATGCATCTGCGTCGTCGACCGTGCGCAGGTAGTGCACGCCGTCGGCGTCTGCACCCGGGATCGGTGGGCGGCGCGGCTTCGAGCCGGTGGCAAGCAGAAGTTTGTCGTAGCGCACGGTGCTGCCATCGGGCAGGGCGACGGTATGGGCGCCCGGGTCGATCGCCGACACCTCGGTGCCGAGCTGCAGCTCGACGTGGTGATCGCGATACCAGGCCGAGGAAGCGGCGGTGAAGTCCCCGAGTTCCTTCTTGCCTGCCAGATATTCCTTGGACAGCGGAGGGCGCTCGTAGGGCAAATGCTCCTCGGCGGCAAACAACACGACGTGACCGTCGAAATCCTTGTCGCGCAATGCTTCTGCGGCTTTGGCGCCGGCGAGGCCGCCGCCGACGATGGCGAAGGTGGACGACGATGTCATGTCATCTGAGACTACTCGTCCCGGGATGGTCATAGGCGAGATGCATGCTTCCGGGGAGCGCAGACGCCGTACGAGGCGCCCGCATGGCCGAGCTTTCATAATGCGAGATCGGCCCGGTCCTCGGGTTTTCGAAGCAGCTACTGCACCGCCGCTTCAGCCGACCCGCGCCGCCAGCAGTTCCTTGAGCTTTCTGGCGTTGCGAATGGCGTGGCCGCCGAGATCGTTGTTGAAGTAGACGAGCACCCGCCGACCCTCGGCGTGCCATTTGGAGACCCGATCGGCCCATTGGCGCAACTCGTCGTCGGGGTATGAGCCGGCGTACATCGAGTCCTGCGGCGGCCCGTGCATTCGGACATACACCAGGTCGCTGGTCGCCCGCGGGACGCACCGCAGGCCCGCGCCGCTCATGATCACGTATGCGGCGTGGTGTCGTTCCAACATCTGGTAAACCGCCGGGTCATCCCACGACGGATGGCGCAGCTCCATGGCCACCGGAATCCAATCGGGCATCACGCTCAGAAAGTGGTCGAGCCGCGCGTCGTCACGTTCCATCCCTGGGTGCAGCTGGACGAGGAGTGCCTCGCGGCGGTCGCCCAGCGCGGTCCAGCACCGCTCGAACCTCTCGACCCAGGGTTCCGGTGAACCCAACCGCCGATAGTGCGTCAAGCCGCGGTGCGCCTTGACCGACATGGTGAAACCGTCCGGCAGCCGCTCTCGCCATCCGACGAACGTGGCGTCCTTGGGCCAGCGGTAAAAACTCGCGTTGAGCTCGACAGTGTTGAACTCCTCGACGAAGCGGGCCAGCCTCTTGGCGACGGGTAGTCCCGGCCGATACAGCACATCGGCCCAGTGGTCGTAGGACCACCCCGACGTGCCGACGCGGATCATTGCTGCGGTCGCACCTTGGCGCGCGGCTCATCACCGAGCGATACCCGAACCAAGGCGGTGGAGAGTGTCGCGTTGTTGCGCGGCGCGAGCGCGCCCTGCTCGTCTGGGTCGGTCGGCAGGCCCAGTTGCCGCACGGCGGTCACGGCACGTTTGTCGAAGTACGGCCGCGCCCACGTCCACACGTCTTGCATCTCGCGCAGGAAAATGTCCGCGCGAGTGTCAGCAATTCCCTTGAGCTGCACGATGAGACGAACGGTGCCCTTGACGTCGTGGGCGGCAAGCTTCCGAAGATCGCCGCCATACTCATCGCGGACGGCTGCCGCGATGTCGACGAGCCGAGTCGCCGAGCTTTCGTCATAGCGGCCGCAGTGTGCGCGGCCGAACGCGCTGATCACCTGCACGGCGATCGTCGCGTCGACCGGCTGCGCCGCAGCAGCTCTTTGTCTGAAGCGCGTCCCACCTCGGCTGGCGTACCCGCGCTATTTGGGCGGCAAACTCTTGGCGTAGTCCACGCCCCGGGTCACCCATGCCTGCAGCTGCCGCTTGGTCTTCACGCCCTCAACGGAGACCCGCAGCCATCCGCGGGTTTCCCGTCCCGCCATCACCATCGGTTCGACGTGGTCGCGGACCACCAGCTTCTCGGTCTCGTCCGGAGGAACCCGCACCATGAGGCCGCCGCGCCCGCTGGCGGCCACCGACATGTTGCCGTTGATCAGAAATGCCAGCCCGCCGAACATCCGCTTCTCCTCAACGCCGTGCTCGGCGGCGACGAGCTCACGGATGCGGTAGGCCAAGTCCTCGTCGTAAGCCATGCGAGGACGTTAACGTGTGCGACCGACATTCGGCGCCCACCCTAATTTGGGCCCGAGCTTTTCAGCGATGTCGGTGACGATCTGGAGGTAGTCCTCCTCGTCGAAGGTGAACGGCAGCGCGAACGCGATCTCGTCGGCGCGCTGGAAGCCGGCATGGGCGTACAACGCGTCGGCGAGTTCGTCGGACGTCCCTACGTAGTCGGGGGAGAACAGCATGCCGCGTGGGCCCTGCGGCGTCTTGGTCCGTTCGAAGCGTGCCGCGGCGTATGCGCGGTACTTCCCGATCTGCTCACGCGAAGCGGAGTCGGTGGGAATGACGACCAGGCCTTGCGACACCCTTGCCCGCTTCGGATCGGGATGGTTGGCACGGAACGCGTCGATGTTCTCACCCTGAATCGTGGCGAAATCCCGCGAGTCGGTGCCGTCGATGCTGACCACCGAGCTGGTCATGTAGTTGATGCCTTGCCGGGCCGCCCAGATCGCAGACGACATGCCGCCGCCGTACCACACCCGGTCGGCCAGGCCCGCCGAATAAGGCTGCACACGCCGGCTGAAGTCCTCGATGCCGACCTTGCCCTCGAAGTCGCTCACCGGCTCGCCGCGCAAGCACTCCAGCAGCCGCACCACCCTATCCTTGGAGAAGTTCTCCAGCTCATGGGTTTCCGGGTAGAGCGTGGTCTTGTAGTGGTCGTACAGCGTCGGTGTGCCGACGGACACGCCCGGATTGATCCGGCCGCCCGACAAGATGTCAACCGTCGCGAGGTCCTCCGCCAGCCGCAGCGGATTTTCCAGGCCGAGCGGAATCACCGCCGTGCCCAGCTCGATACGACTGGTGCGCTGGCTGGCGGCAGCCATAATCGCAACGGGGGAGGAGATGCCCGGCTGCAGGTGCCGACACCGCAGCCAGACGCTGTCGAAGCCGAGCGCTTCGGCGCGCTCGATCATCGACAGCGTCTGCTCGTGCCCGGGTCCCGGATCGGCCTCATCGAATCGGCCGATCGTCAGGAACCCCAGCTTGCGCAACGCCTTTCCGCGTTCGGGCACGGATCAGGCCGCGACGGTGCCAACGTCGGCGGCGGGCTCCAGTGCCCGCGCCACGATGTCCGCGACGTCCGTCATCGGTTTGACCTCGAGCGCTTCGAGCACCTCCGCCGGAACATCATCCAGGTCGGGCTCATTGCGCTGCGGAATGAAAACCGTTGACAGACCGGCGCGTTGAGCGGCCAGCAGCTTCTGCTTGACCCCACCGATCGGCAGCACTCGGCCGTTCAGAGTCACCTCGCCGGTCATGCCGACGTCGGAGCGAACCTGACGCCCGGTGGCCATCGAGACCAGCGCGGTCACCATCGTCACGCCGGCCGACGGACCGTCCTTGGGCACTGCACCCGCAGGCACGTGCACGTGGATCCGGCGGTCCAGCGCTTTCGGATCGACGCCCAGCTGCTCGGCGTGCGAGCGGACGTAGGACAGCGCGATCTGCGCCGACTCCTTCATCACGTCGCCCAGTTGGCCCGTCAGCTGCAGTCCCGGCTCACCGTCGGTCGCCCCGGCCTCGATGTAGAGCACATCGCCGCCAAGACCCGTCACGGCCAGCCCGGTGGCGACGCCGGGCACCGCGGTGCGCTCGGCGGACTCGGGCGTGAAGCGCGGACGGCCCAGGTAGCCAATGAGATCCGGCTCGTCGATGGTCAACGGAGCCGCTCCGGCGGCGACATCAGACTGGGCTCGGGCGTCCTCTAATTTCGTGGTGGCCTTGCGCAGCGCCTTGGCCAGCAACCGCTCGAACTGCCGCACACCCGGTTCGCGGGTGTAGTCGGCCGCGATCTTGCGCAGCGCGTCCTCGGTGACCGTGACCTCGTCCTCGGTCAGCGCCGCCCGGTCCCGCTGCCGGGGCAGCAGGAAGTCGCGGGCGATCGCGACCTTGTCGTCCTCGGTGTACCCGTCGATCTGCACCAGCTCCATGCGGTCCAGCAGCGCCGACGGAATATTCTCGATCACGTTGGCGGTGGCCAGGAACACGACGTCCGACAGGTCCAGGTCGAGATCCAGGTAGTGGTCGCGGAACGTATGGTTCTGCGCCGGGTCCAGGACCTCCAGCAGTGCGGCCGACGGGTCCCCGCGGTAGTCCGAGCCGACCTTGTCGATCTCGTCGAGCAACACGACGGGGTTCATCGAACCCGCCTCACCGATCGCCCGCACGATGCGGCCGGGGAGCGCGCCGACGTAGGTGCGCCGGTGGCCACGGATCTCGGCCTCGTCGCGCACGCCGCCTAGCGCGACACGAACGAACTTGCGGCCCAACGCTCTAGCGACGCTCTCACCCAGCGACGTCTTACCGACACCGGGCGGACCGGCCAACGCCATCACCGCACCGGAACCGCGTCCGCCGACGACCGCCATCCCGCGCTGGGCGCGCCGCGCCCGCACGGCCAGGTACTCGACGATGCGGTCCTTGACGTCGTCCAGCCCGTGGTGGTCGGCGTCCAGAACCTCGCGAGCTGCCTTCAGGTCGGTCGAGTCCTCGGTACGCGTGTTCCACGGCAGATCCAGCACGGTGTCCAGCCAAGTACGGATCCAGCCGCCCTCCGGGCTCTGCTCGCTGGAGCGTTCCAGCTTGCCGACCTCGCGCAGCGCGGCCTCTCGCACCTTCTCCGGCAGGTCGGCGGCCTCGATGCGGGTCCGGTAGTCATCGGAAGACCCTGTGCCGTCCTCCGATTCACCAAGTTCCTTGCGGATCGCCGCCAGCTGCTGGCGCAGCAGGAACTCCTTCTGCGTCTTCTCCATGCCCTCGCGGACGTCATCGGCGATCTTGTCGTTGACCTCCACCTCGGCGAGGTGGTCTCCGGTCCAGTCGATCAGCACGCGAAGCCGCTCGGCGACATCAGGCGTCTCCAGCAGCTGCCGCTTCTGCACCTGCGTCAGGTAGGACGCATAGCCCGCCGTGTCGGCCAGCGCCGACGGGTCGGTCAGCTGATTGACGAAGTCGACGATCTGCCAGGCCTCCCGCCGCTGCAGGTACGCCAGCAACAGCTTCTTGTACTCGGCGGCCAGACCGCGCGTCTCTTCGGTCGCCGCAGGCTCGTCGACGACCTCGGTCACCTCAACCCACAGCGCGGGTCCGGGACCGTTGGCGCCGGCGCCGATCTGCGCGCGGCCCTTGCCGCGGACGACCGCGGCGGTGCCAGTACCGCCGGCGACGCGGCCCACCTGCACGATCGAGGCCAGCACACCGTAGGACGGATACCGGTCCTCCAGGCGCGGCGCGATCAGCAGCTCGCCGGACTCACTGGCCCGGGCGGCGTCAACAGCAGCACGTGCGGCGTCGTCCAGCTCGATCGGCACCACCATGCCGGGTAGCACGATCGAATCGCTAGTGAAAAGGATGGGCACAACACTCGATGCCTCATTGGCTTCAGCCATCAATCCTCCAAAGTTCAGTCAGATCGACTCAACCCTGTGGTGGGGTGTTTTGTTCCCCGCCCGAATCACCCATTCGGGCGATGGCCGCCGTCGTCGTGGGAGGTATCTCTGACCTGCATGCCCGCATGGCGCTTGCGCGATTTTCACGAGAACGACCTCGATCAAGCCATCTCCGTCTGGGATCAGAGTCGCGGCCCCGACGAGCCGCACCCGGTATTCCCGGTCTCCGAGGTCCTGTCTGCCGCTAAGTCGGGCCAGCCCGCCGTCGTCGCCGTGGTGGGCGACCAGTTGGTGGGCATGGCCGTGGCTCAGCAGCATGGAGAACGCGCTTGGATTTCGATGGTCGCCCTGGCCAGCAGGTGGCGGAACCGGGGGATCGGCAGCGCCCTGCTGGGCGACCTGGAGGTCCGGTTGCGCACGCTCGGAGCCAGACGCATCAGCGCACTGCTGCCCACCGACGCCACCGGGACCGCCGCGCTTCGCAACTCGGCCTACACCGAACGGTCGGACCTGCGCTATTTCGAGAAACTCGACCACGTCGGGGCATCTGACGCCGGCCTGCTCGCCGCACTCGGCGGGCAGGTGATGCCGCATGGGCTCTGGCAGGCGATGGCCGGTATGGAGGCCGAGAAGCGCATCATTGAACGGCGGATCGTGTTGCCCCTCGCCGAGCCCAATCTGGCTGAGCAGTATGGAGTTTCGCCGCCCAAGGCGGTGGTCCTGTTCGGGCCGCCGGGCACAGGCAAGACGAGCTTCGCCAAGGCCGTGGCAGGCCGGCTCGGCTGGCCGTTTATCGAGGTGTTCCCATCGCGGCTGGCCGCCCCCGACGTCGCGATGACCACCGCGCTGCGGGAGGCGTTCGTCAACCTGACGGAGCTCGAGGCGGCGGTCGTCTTCATCGACGAGGTGGAAGAGATCGCAGGCTGCCGGTCGGGGATTCCGTCCGATCCCGCCCACGGGGTGACCAACGAGCTGCTCAAGCTCATTCCGGCGTTCCGGCAGCACGACGAGCGATTGTTGATCTGCGCGACGAACTCTGTGCGGTCGCTTGATTCGGCGTTCCTGCGCCACGGCCGGTTCGACTACATCATCCCGGTCGGGCCACCTGACGAGGTGGCGCGCGGGGCGATCTGGCGGCGCTATCTCGGCGCCAACGCCGACGTAGTCGAAGTGTCCAAGCTCGTCGAGGCGAGCGAGATGTTCACCCCCGCGGACATCGAGTTCGCCGCCCGCAAGGGCGCGCAATCGGCGTTCGAACGCGAAGTCGAGTTCCGTCGGGGCGAATGCGCGCGCACCGACGACTACCTCGCTGCCATCGCTGACACGCGCCCCACGTTGACCGACGAGATGGTCGCCGAGTTCGAGGAGGACATCGCCGAGCGCACCCGGCTGTGACCGCCTCGCCGTCCCGAAAAAGCAGGGAGCCTGCCGTCCGGGGGTGACGGCAGGCTCCCTGGTTGTGGGTGGTCGTTACGCGGAGGCCTGTGCCCCCAGCACCCGCTGGATATCCGGCTTCATCTGCTGCAGCTGCTGACCCCAGTAGTTCCAGTTGTGAGTGCCCTGCGGCGGGAAGTTGAACACCCCGTTGGTGCCGCCTGCGGCGATGTAGTTGTCCCGGAACGTGACGTTGGTCCGCAACGTGAACCCTTCGAGGAACTGCGCGGACATCAGGTTGCTGCCGTCGGTACCCGAGTCGAGATCCGACGGGGTGCCGGTGCCGCAGTAGACCCAGATCCGGGTGTTGTTGGCCGCCAGCTGCGCCACGTTGACCATCGGGTCGTTGCGCTTCCACGCCGGGTCGGAGGACGGACCCCACATGCTCTCGGCGTTGTAGCCACCGGCGTCGTTCATAGCCAGCCCGATCAACATCGGCCACCAGCCCTCGGACGGGTTCAGAAACCCGGACAGCGACGCGGCGTAGATGAACTTCTGCGGGTAGTAGATCGCGTACGTCATTGCCGTGCTGCCTGCCATCGAGGCGCCGACCACTGCGTTGCCGTTCTGCGACACGCCCTTGTTGGCGTCCAGCCACGCAGGCAGTTCCTGGGTGAGGAACGTCTCCCACTTATAGGTGTAGTCCTGGCCGTTGCCCCGCGACGGCTGGTACCAGTCGGTGTAGAAGCTGGACTGGCCGCCCACCGGCATCACGACCGACATGCCGGACTGGTCGTACCACTCGAACGCCGGGGTGTTGATGTCCCAGCCGCTGTAATCATCCTGGGCGCGCAGGCCGTCCAGCAGATACACGGCGTGCGGTCCACCGCCCTGGAACTGAACCCGGATGTTGCGGTTCATCGCGGCCGAGAACACATCCAGATACTCGACGGGCAGCCCTGGCCGGGAGAACGCACTGGCGGTCGCCGAACCCCCGACGAAGCCGATCAGCCCGGGCAGTGTCGCCGCCGCAACGGCGCTCACCGCCAGCTGGCGCAACCACTTACCTCGAAACCTCTCCATGAACTTCATAACGGCAACCAACCCACCTTTCATCAAATGCCACAAAAAGCAATTGCCGTCGCTTTCGGTGCGTAATGAAACACGCCTCGACGGCGTGATCGTGGGCTCAACACACTGCGGTGACGTCGCGGTTGGCTAACGATTGCGACTCGGGGCGGACTCGGGAACGCCCGCTATGCGCTGTGACCTGTGAGGACAGAGTGACAGATGTGACTAGTTCTCAGAAAGCGGTGCCCAGCAAAACCTCGGTCGCACCGCCGAGCTCGCGTGCGACGGCCGGCAAGAGGTGGAACGGCACCGGCGCACGGTCGAGCTGGCGGGCGCCGTGGTTGGACAGCAAAATGCCGTCAACAGCGAGATCGGCGACCGCCCTGGCATCGTCCAACGTCTGGATGCCCTTGACCACCAACTTGTTCGGCCATTGCGACTTGATCCACGCCAGGTCCTCGAACGTGACGGTCGGATCGAACATGGAGTCCAGGTATTCGGCGACGGTTCCCGGCCAGCGGTCCAGCGATGCGAACGACAGCGGCTCGGTGGTCAGCAAGTCGAACCACCAGCGCGGGTGCGGCACGGCGTCCAGCACAGTGCGCAACGTCAGCGTCGGCGGGATGGACATGCCGTTGCGAGTGTCACGCAGTCGCGCCCCGGCCACCGGCACGTCGACGGTGACCAGCAGCGTGTCGAAACCCGCCGATGCCGCCCGCTCCACCAGCGCCATCGACCGATCGCGGTCTTTCCACATATAGAGTTGAAACCAGTTGCGGCCGTGCGGGTTTGCGGCCTTGACATCCTCGATCGAACACGTGCCCAGTGTCGACAAACAGAACGGGATGCCTGCCCGGGCCGCCGCATGGGCACCGGCGATCTCGCCCTCGGTCTGCATCAGTCGGGTGAAGCCCGTCGGTGCGATCCCGAACGGCAGCGCCACGCTGTCGCCGAGCACAGTCCTGCCGGTGTCGACCTTCGCGACGTCTCGAAGGATCGTCGGGTGAAACTCGATGTCTCGAAACGCCTGCCTGGCGCGGGCAAGCGACAGCTCCTCGTCGGCGGCGCCGTCGGTGTAGTCGAACGCGGCTTTCGGCGTGCGGCGCTTGGCGATTCGGCGGAGGTCGTCGATGGTCAGCGCCGACTCGAGCCTGCGCCCAGTCGGACTGAGCCGCGGCTTTCGGAACTGCAGCAGGGGCGCGAGTTCGCGGGGCCGGGGGGCCCGCCTGCGAGTCATCATGGTCTAATTCTGCGCGGCGGCCAGCGCCTGCCGAACTTTGGCCCTGCGCTCCTCGATGGCCCTGCCGATGTCCTGCAACAGCAATGGTTTACGCCCGACGAGTTCCTCGATGTGCTCGCGATCGATCTGCAGCACGGTGACCTCGCCAAGGGCGTACGCGGATGCCGCGACCGGCTCTCGGGTGAGGGCGGTCTGGCCGAGGAAATCGCCCTCGTCCAAGGTACGGACGGGTATCAACGCACCGTCGTCACCGGTTGCGATCAGCCGCACCTGCCCGTCGACGATGAAAGTCATACGCTTCGGCACCTGGCCGGCGAACTGCAGCGGCTCGTCGGCACCGTAACGAGTGATGCGGGCATGGGGGAGAAGCTGCTCTTGGTCGGACTGGCTGAGCCGCAGCGTCGGCGCGATGATGCGTAATGCCTTCTCGACACGCTCTTGCGTGGCGAAATCGTCCTCAGCTTCATCCAGGTGCAGCCCGGCGCGCCGCGAGGCGTACCAGATCCAGCGCAGGAACATCGATCTCGCGGCCACGTCGTCTATGGGCGAGTGCAACGGGATCGACGTCGAGTACTGAGTTCCACCGGCAGGCGAACTGGACGGCGCGGCGTCCGGCCGCAAGTGCGGAAGCGCGCCTGCCACCCGTGACAGCATCATGCAAACGTCGTCGGGGGGATCGGCCACCGAGAACACCGTCGTGACGGTGATGGTGTGTGCACCAGGGGGACGGCTGAGATTGGTGAAAGACGCGGTGGCCAGTATCGAGTTCGGCATGATCAGCAGACCGGTGCCGGTGTCGATATGAGTTGCGCGCCAGTTCACTTCCGCGACGCGGCCACGCGCCGACGGCGTGTCTACCCAATCGCCGAGCTGGAACGGCTGCTCGAACAACACGAACAGGCCCGAGATGATCTGCCCGACTGAGTTCTGCAGCGTCAACCCGAGGACGATCGACGTGATACCCAGTGCGGTGAACAGCCGACCGACGTCGGCGCCCCAGATGAACGAGAACATCACCGCGACACCGATAGCGATCAGTGCGAACCGCGCGACGTCGAGGAATATCGACGGAATCCGCTTGCGCCAGCTGCCTTCTGGCGCGCCTTGGAACAGGGTGGCGTTCAGTCCGGATAGCAGCAGAATGAGTACCACGAAGCCGAACACGGTCGCCACGATGCGCACTGGTGTCGCCTCCGCCGAGACCTGCGTGCCTTTCACCAGGAGGATGAGCAGCGTACCCAGCGGGACAATGTAGTTGCGGAAGAGGTGGACCGGCCGCGCCAGATAGCTGCCGCGCCGAGCCAAGCTGTGATGTAGTTCGGTCAAGAGCACCAGCGCAACCGGTAGCCCGATCGCAACGCCGATGGCCCAGTAGAACCACGATGTGTCGAGGAGGCTGCTCATGTCTGCCGCTCCGACAGCCGCCAGACCTGCTGCTCGGTACCGTCGACGGTGATGGTCGCCGCCGAGGCGAACTGACGGCTGTCACGCATCACCTCATAAACCTGCGTCGTCGCATATATGCCCGGCTGCGGTGCTCCGCTCTGCACTTGGTAGGCCAGATTGACGGCCTGCCCCCAAAGGTCGTAGGCGAGGCTTGTTCTGCCGACCAAGCCGCTGGACACTGCTCCGGTGTCGATTCCGGCGCGCAGTTTCAGGTCACGGCCCGTTTCGGCGTTGAACCGGTGGATGATGCGCTGCATTTCGATCGCGAAATCGACGGTGCGACGCACGTTATCCAGGCGCGGTACGGACAGTCCGCAGCTGGCCAGGTACCCGTTGTGCAGCGTGCGGACCTGTTCAACACCGAGATTCTCGGCTGCCGCGTCGAATTGGCGGACGAGCTTGTTGACGATCTCGAGCACGTGCTCGGAGTCGAGCTCCGCGGACAACTCGTCGAGGCCGACGATGTCGGCGAAAATGACCGTCACATTCTGGTGGTCCTGTGCGATGGTCTGCTCGCCCTCGCGATAGCGCTGCACGACGGGTTCGGGCATCAGGGACAGCAGCAATCGATCGTTTTCCCGCCGCTGCTCGGTGAGGAGTTCGTCCTTGATGGCCAGGTTGCGGCTCATGTCGTTGAATGTGGCTGTCAGTTCGCCGAATTCGTCGCGGGACAGCACTGGGAGGTTGACGTCGTAGTCGCCGGAGCTGATCCGTTGCGCACCGGCCTCGAGACGTCTGATCGGGCGAACGAACAACCGCGCCAGCAGCATCGCGGCGAGACAGACGACGAAAATGATCACCGCGGTGGACAGCACCAGTTTGCGGGTGAAGGCCGCGACGGGGGCGAATGCCTCCGAGGTGTCGATCGTGGCGATCACCGTCCAGTGCAGCCCGGGTATGTCCACGGGCCCGTACGCCTGCAGCGTCTGGTGACCCAGATAGTCGCGGGTGATGAGGGTGCCCCGCTGTCCCTGCTGGGCGAGCCTGGTCGCTTCGGTGGCTACCGGCTGCACCAAAGTCGTGGTCTTCTGCCGGATCGCGTCTTGCGCCACGTCGGGTGGTGTGCCCGCCTTGACGACGTCGCTGACGAATCTCTGCGGGTCTTCGAGGAACAACCGCGAGTCAGAGCGCATCAGGTCGTCGGGTCCGACGATGAACGTCTCGCCGGTCTTGCCCATACCCGACTCTTCCCACCGCTTGTCCATCGTCATCAGCTTGTTGATCTTCGAGATCGGAAACTGCAGCGCGAGCACGCCGTCGATCCGGCTTTCGGAGCCCACGGGAGACACCATCCAGGCCGTGGGTTCGTCGGCAGGTTGGTAGTCGCCGAAATCGGTGACGCCGACATAGTCGACGTCGTTGGAGCGCATGGCCTTGGTGTACGCGTCGGTGAGCAACCCGCCCCGGTACGGCCCGGTCAGAATGTTGCTGCCCAGGTCAACGCCCTTGTACGCGCTGTAGACAATGGTGCCCTGCGGGTCGATCAGCAGCGCGTCCTCGAACCCGAACCGAGTGACGATCTCTCGGAAGAAGTCGTTGAACCGCGCATTGGCGGCAGACCATGCGCTGCCGTCGTGCGCGTCGTCGACCTTGATCGCGGCGTTCGGGTCGGCGACTGGCGCGGTGTAGTAGGCCTGCAGGTACCGCTGTGCGTTGGAGGTTGGCAACAGTGCATCGACGTTCACGGTGTGCCCGGTCTGGGCATCCTCGGCTTTGGCGAACACATCGTTGTAGTAGTTCACGATCGACTGCTGTTGCGCTGGGTCGATTTGGGCGTTCCCGAGTTGGTTGAACCCGCCGATGAAGGCATCGATGGCTTCACTGCCAGTCCACCCGCGGGAATAGACAATGAGCGAATCGGTCAAATCGGAAAACATCGACTGCAATTGCCGGGTCTGCGATTGGCGGATCTCAGTCATCCTGTCGAAGACCGACGCTTGCAACGAATGGCGGCCCGATGAATAACCGATATAGCCGACCACGGCCGCCGACAGCACGCTGGTGATCAGCAGCATCACCAGCAGCTTGGACTGGATGCTGACCCGCGACAACACCGGAAGTCGGAACTCTCTGCGCTTGCGCGCCGGCTCGACCGTCACATCCGAATCCGGCTCCACCGACGTCGGCTCACCACCATTGCGGCCTGTATTCAAAGGCGGCATGGGTGTCCTTTCCGCGATTAACCGTGCGGGCGAAGACTAGCTTGTGAAACTTGGATACACGTCGCAGTGAGGTAATCGAGATGCCCGCTAGTCATGATCGATACGCCTTGGAGCGCTTTGTCGAGGCACAGGAGCGCGTTTACGACGCGGTACTTGGCGAGCTACGCAGCGGACGGAAGCGTAGCCACTGGATCTGGTTCGTATTTCCGCAGCTTCGGGGGCTGGGCCACAGTCCCGCTGCGCAGCACTATGGGATTTCGTCGCTGGACGAGGCGCGGGCATATCTGGCGCACGACGTGCTCGGCCCGCGGCTGCGGGAATGCACGCGGCTGGTCGCGGCGATCGACGGCCGCTCGGTCGACGAGATCTTCGGCTGGCCGGACAACCTGAAGGTGCGCTCGTCGATGACGCTGTTCGCGCACGCAACCGACGACAATACCGATTTCCGCGGGGTGCTGGACAAGTTCTACGACGGCGAGGAGGACCCAGCCACCGTCGAACGGCTCAGCGGGCGGCGATGATCAGCCAGCCGTGCGGCTCGATCTCGGCCTCACCGACGACCGACTGCGGCGGCGCGCCCGACCCGGCGACGATCTGGCCCACATCGATGCCGAGTTCGGGCAACGACAGCGACAACGGCGCATCGTCGACGTTGAGCGCAACCAGTAGTGCGTCGCCGCCGTTGCGCGTCTCGTAGACGTATTGAGTGTTGGTCAGGCCTCGCGGCGATGTCCGGGCGGCGTGCAGCCACGCGTGACGCCTGCGCAGACCAATCAGGTACTGGTGCAGGCGGAAGATGTCGTGGCCGTGTTCGTCGACACCCATTAGGGGAGCGGTGAATTCGGGCCGCACGGCGTCGTCGCCGCCGAGCCGCTCCTCCTTTACGCCGCGGTAGGCGGACTCGTCGCCGGCGTACACGCTCGGGGTGCCGCCCGTCGTGAACAGGATAACCAGCGCGTGTTCGAGGTGCCGGGTGTTCGCCAGCTGGCTGGCGATCCGGGTGACGTCGTGATTGCCGACGAATGTCATCGGCACGAAGTGGTCGAGAAATTCGTTGTGCCGCACCAGTGCCCAGTCGAGCTCGTGGAAATTGCCGTCGTTGAGGCTGCTCCAGATCGCCTTCCACAGTTCGTATTGGGTGACGGAATCGAAGCCGGACTCTCGCACCCGCGCCGTGTAGTCGCCGTGGATGACCTCACCGACGAACCACGCATCGCCGAACTGCTCGCGCACCCGGGGGAGGACCGCCGACCAGAACCGGTCGGGGACGGCGTATGCGGCGTCAAGCCGCCAGCCGTCGGCGCCGCGCTTCAGCCAGTGCGTCATCACATCCACGGTGTAGGCGACGACGTCGGGATTGTCGTGGTCCAGGGCGATCAACTCGCCGTGTCCCTCGAAGGTGTCGAAGTCGTTGCCGCGCTTACGGAACCACGACGTGTGGGCGAAATCCGTAGCGACGTGGTTGAACACGCCGTCGAGCAGCACCCGTAGCCCGCGTTGGTGGGCCTCGGCGATCAGGTGGTCGAAGTCGGCGTCGTCGCCGAGGCGCGGGTCGATGCGGTAGTGGTCGGTGGTGTCGTAGCCGTGCGTGCGCGACGCGAATACGGGGCCAAGCGCGATTCCGGACGCGCCGAGTTCGATGGCGTAGTCGAGCCAGTCCACGATCCGGCGCAGTCGGTGCTCGTCGACGGTGGGCGGCGGTTCGGCGGGATACGCGCCGACGAACCCCAGCGGGTAGACCTGCCACCAGATCGCGTGCGGAACCCAGGCCGGCTCTGTCATGGATGAGCGCTCGCGCGAAGACCCTGTCATGGCCGGAACCTCGCCTCGTACAGCGTTTTCATGGTGTCGGCGAGCTCGGGTGCGGGCCCGTCGACCGTCACCCCGGGCGCGACGGTGCCGATAGGTAGCGGAGCCACCGGTGGCGGCGGTGCGCCCCATTCGGTAAGCCATTGGGTCAGTTGTTCCGAGGAGGTGGCGTAGACGATGCGGCCCAGGCCCACCCAGGCGTGCCCTGCGGCGCACATCGGGCAGTGCTCGCCGGAGGTGTACACGGTCGTGCGGGCCCGTTTGTCGGGAGTCAGGTTGTCGACCGCCCAGCGGGCGATCGCGAATTCGGGGTGGCGGGTGTGGTCGCCGTTTTTGACGCGGTTGCGGTCCTCGTAGAGCGTGGCGCCGTCGCCGTCGACGAGAATCGAGCCGAAAGGTTCATCGCCATCGCCGAGCGCGACGCGTGCGAGTTCCACGCAGCGGCGGAGGCGCTCGAGGTCGTCGTCATTGATCGCCACAGGGCGGAGTTTACGCAGCCGCGGGCTCGCGCCGCCGAATCCGGGTCAGCGGGTAGCACGCCAGCCCGAGCAGCAGCGCACTGAAGTGTCCGAGTTGGGTGAAATCGCGTTTTACGGCCAATGAGACGCCGAAGACGACCAGGGCGGCGGCGACGTAGAGCCATCGCCACCGTGGGGGAATGTGGTAGGTGAGCACGCCGACGATGCCGACGACGAAGTAGCTCACGCCGATGTCGCGCGCGTCGATCAGCCTGGGTGAGGACACCGCCTCCTGGATCCTCCAGTAGAGGAATCCCTCGCTCAGATACGTGGCTCCGACGTGACACGCGAGCCCCGCGAGCAGCCATCGCAGCTGCCCCAGCCAGCGCTCGGCGGGCGCCAGAAACAGCGTGAAGACCAGGAGGTACGGCCACCAGTACTTGCCGTCGATCCACAGCAGGCTCTGAAACAGCACCCGGATCGGATCGGAGGCCAGGTGGTGCAGGTTCGTCGACTCCTTCTGCAGCAGCGCTTGTAGCCGATGGGCCGGGATGGAGTGCTGAATGATCGTGGTGGTGAGCAGTAGGACGAGCCACGAGTAGGTCAGCGGCGCGGTTTTCACATAGCGCCAAACGCTCGTCACGCCTGATGACGATAGAGGCTTGGCCCGGCGATGACTCCGGCGCTCCGCGATGGTCGACCCAATGGAGGTGATGGTGTGACACAGCAGAAGGCAGTGGTCGAGAAGTACCCCGACGGGTTCCGACGGGGTGATCTCGCGCGGACCATGTCGTGTTAGTCCGACGACGTGGTGTGGGCGCTGCACGGCGCCAAGACGTTGGTGGGCAAGGACGCGTTCGCCGCGGAGGCCGACAGCGGAGGCGGTCCCAATCCGGAATTGACTCTGGACCGGTTGGTGGAGGAGGGCGACACCGTCGCGGTAGTCGGGCACGGCTGCGTCGCTGGGCGGCGATCCGGTCGCCTTCGTCTATTCCGAGGTGTTCACGTTTACGGACGGACTGGTGAGCCGGCTGGACACGTTCCACATCTGGCTCGGTGAGGTACCCGCATGACCAACACATCCCCCGGTCGTCCCCCTGCCCTTCGGGCGGGCGGTGCCCCCGGCGCTCCTACCCGCCGAACCGATTTCGACCGGCACTGCGCCGAGATCCTCGCGCAGACGTCGTTGTTGGTCGGCCATTTGGACGGCGCGGACGTCACCGTGCGGGTGCCGACGTGCCCGGGCTGGAACGTGTCTCAGCTTGCGCGCCACGTCGACGGCGGCCAGCGCTGGGCGCGTGAGATCGTCGCGACGCGGGCGGTGCGGCCGCCGAGCGATGTCGCGCTGCGCGACCTATCTGGCGCCACCGACGAAGATCCCGACACATTGTCCGCCTCACTCACCGAGGCCGCCGCGGCACTGACGTCCACGCTGACCGAGGCGGGGCCGGATGCGCAGATGTGGTGCCCGGTCGACGGTGGCGGCTCGGCGTTCTACGCGCGTCGGTTCGCCTACGAGACCGCGATCCACCGCGCCGACGCGGCACTTGCGCTCGGGGCGGATTACGCGCTCGACCCGGCTGTCGCGGCCGACGGCATCGACGAGTGGATGGAATTGGGATGCATGCCTTTCCATTTCGAGGTTCATCCGTGGATGCGCGAGCTTCTCGCGCCCGGTCGCACGATCGGGCTGCACGCCACCGACACTGACGCACACTGGCTGCTCGACCTGACCGGAGATGTCATCGCGTGGCGGCGGGCCGACGAGCCTGCGGCAGCTGAAATCCGGGCATCGGTCACGGACCTGTTGTTGGCGATGTACCGCCGCCGCCCGGTCAGCGGTGTGGACGTGACCGGTGACGCGAAGCTCGTCGACTTCTGGCTGGAGCGAGTCGCCTTCGGATGAAGCTCAGTGACAGGGCTCGGCGACCTCGAGCCGGCATGCGCACGATGCCAGGATCGGCACGTCCGCGCGCCCCCGGAGTAAATCCAGCTGTTGGCCGACGATCGCCGCCTCGCCGGTGCGGCCAAGCCGTTGCAGGCATTCGTGATAGCCGTGCAGGCTCCACACGTTGCCCGGGTGTTGGCATGGCCGGGCCAGCGTGGGGTCCAACCCGAGGTCGGCGGCGTACACCTCGGCTGCCTCCCCGACGCGGCCCTGCTCGAGCAGCAGCGCGCCATACGCGTGCCGCGTCGGCTGCATCCAGCCCCACGGTTCGTCGTACGGCAGTGAATCGTCGAGTTCGATGGCGCGGCGCAGGTGAGCGAAGGAGTCGTCGAATCGCCCCTCGCGGTAGTCGATTTCGCCGTCAAGCATCTCGCCCGCGATGGCCAGGATGTCACGTGCGGTGTTGTTGAACAGGTAGCGAGTGTCCGGAATGCGGGCGTACGCCTCGGCGAACGCCTCCCGTTCGGCCCGCGCCTGTGGTAGCTGTCCTTTGGCGGCGTGCGCAACACCGCGGCCATAGTGAATGGTCGCCACTGTGCTGCAATACAGGCGGGTGTCGTCGGGCAGCTGTTGCGCGATCAACTCGTCCCACCGACCGAATCGCACCAGCACGTGAATTGTCAACGGCACGAACGCTTCCAGCCAATCCGCCATCGGCGGAGACTCGATGGCCAGCAGCTCGGGGGTGAGTTGCGCGGACAGCTCCTCGGCTGCGGCAAGCGCGGCGCGCGAGTTGCCTTCGAACATCGCGGAATAGACGATGAAGTGCAGGTTGTGCGCGCGGTACAACGAGTAGAAATTCAGTGGACCCTCGCGGTCGACGAATCGCCGATCAACTTGCACTGCAGACAGATTCGACACCACCGAATCGCGGTAGTTACCGCACAACACGTCGATATGGCTGGGCATATGCACCAGATGGCCCGCGTCGGGCACCAGGTTGCGCAGGAGATCCGCGGCCGGCAGCGCATCCTGCGGCGTGGCCGACATCTCCATGGCGTGCAGGTACAGATGCAGGATCATCGGGTGTTCGCGTCCGGCGGGCGTGGCCAGCGCGTCGTCGAGGATCCGCTTGGCCTCCACCACCCGCGACCCCGGCGCCGGCTCGCCTGTGTTGATGTCCCACAGCGCCCACGCGGTGATGTTGACGAGCGCGTCGGCGGCCAGCGCCTGTACGTCGATGTCGTCGGGGTACGCCTCGGCGAGAGCGACCATGGCGTCGGCGTAGGCGGTGTGCCCGGTGTGCAGCGCGTCGGCGTCGTTCGGATCGTCGGTGGGGAAGCGGGCCCGTAGGGCCTTGATCAGGCCCTGTTCGACGGCCGATGCGCGACCTTCGACGGCCAGGCCGAGTTCCATCCGCGCCCGCGCCAGCGACGCGGACAGGTCAACGGGATCGAATGCCTCCCACGCCTTGTTGTAGTTCGGTCCTATCGAGTAGGCGACACCCCAGCGTGCGATCGCCAGATCGGGGTCGAGCTCCAGGGCGCGGTCGAAGCAGCGGATCGCCTCTTCATGGTTGAACGCGTAGTCCCAGACCATCCCGCGGTCGAACCAGACCTGCGCCTGTGGCGACGGCGTCTCAATCGGCCGGTGATAGGAGCCCAGATCGTAGTACGGCTCGGTCTCGCCCGGCAGAACCGGGGAGGAAACGCTCATAGATGGCAGGATAATTCACTCGCGAAGCGGTGACGACGATTGCGAGCAGACAACCCGCAGCTCCCCAGATCACCATCGTGACAAGCGGCGTCTGCACGCCGTTGCCGCCGAAGTAGGAGAGGCTGCGCAGCAACGAGACATCGGAACCCTGAGGCACGATTGCGGTGAATGCCGAATAGAGGAACGCCGTCAGACCCGTCGATACGACCGAGCCGAATGCCGCGGCCAGCACCGGTCACCACCCCGCCGACTGCCATCGCGTAGAGCCACAGCGCGCCGAAGAGCTGCCAGGTATGGGCCGTCAGCGCACCAAGAATCACGTCGACGTAAACGGTCACAGCGACTGACAGCAGGGCCGAATACCCGGCCAGCGTGGCGCTGCGCAACGCCAGCGTCGGCGGCCTGCGGACCGTGCCCATGAGGCGGCCCAGCATCGTTGCCCCGACCGACGCGCCGATCGAGATGAAGATGATCGCATAGATCTCGACGGTGCCGGATGGATCCCCTGCCGACGCCGGGGCGACATCTTCGACGGCGGGAGTCAGCCCCGCCTCGGCGGCGACGGCGCGGCCGACGGTCTCGGCTGCGTTGGCGACGCTGCGTCCACCGCCGCCCGCGACGTAGATCTTCATTTCGCCGGTCGGGGAGACGATGAACGCGGCGTCGCTCTTGCGCTTGTAGACCTGCCGGCGGGCAGCGGCGTCATCGCCAACTTCGTTGACCGCCAACGCTTCCTGGCCGCGGACGCCGTTGACGACCTGTTCCGGGGCGGCGACCGCGACCGTCATGTGATGCAACGTCGGTTTGGCGAACGCGCCGGAGTAGCTGGCGATCATGGCGATGACGAGGAGCGTGAGCCCGATCATCGCCAGCACCACGGTGCGGACGGCCGCGCGGTCGCGCGCGGGTCTTCCATCCAGGACCGCCGCACCTCGATGAACCCGCCGACCAGAAACCGGGTGACCGACTCCGGGGTCAGGCTGGCGATCGGGGAGACCACGGGCATGCCATGTCTCGCGATCTCCTCGCAGGCCGGTTGTAGTTTCGCGCGGAACGCCGTCACCACCCGCTGTGTCACCGCGCTCGGCACGATGTTGCGGCACATGGACCGGTGCTCGGCGGAGTCGAACGGGCGCGGGATGCGTGCCCGGGCATCGCCGCCGTCCTCGGCGGTCGCCGCGGCGAAGCCACGGTGAATGCGGTCGCGACCGCGTCGTCGCGATCCCGGAAGTGTTGGTAGAAGACCTGCCGACTTACCGATGCGCGGGCGACGATGTCGCCGACCGTCATCTCGTCGACCGGACGCTCATGGGCCAACGCGAACGCGGCCTCCCGCAAGCGGCTGCGGACCCGCTCGGCTCGGGAATCGGCGCTATGTGCTCGTGCTGCCGTACGAGCAACGTAAGTCACTTCGGAGACAGTTGACTACGAAAGTTTAGGTAATCTAAGCCACCGGTTTGCGCACGTGTGCGCCCGCTACATCACATGGTGTGGAGCACGGCGGTGGCGACCGCAAGTGCGAGCCCGATGGCGGCGGGCGCCATGTCCTTGGGACCGTCGGATGCACGCAGATGAAAGGCGATCGCACCGATCGACAGCAGCGCGAGGCCGATCGCTGCGGCGATTCCGATCGGCGCCCACATCAGACCGACGAGCACACCGGCGACCCCGGCGAGTTCGCACGCGCCGATCAGCCGCCATTGCAGCGGCTTGAGCCCGAGGTGATCACGGATGGCCAGGGATTGGGAAACGCCGAGCAGTTTGATGCTCGCGGCGAATGTGAAGAGCCCCGCAAGCAGAATCGTCACGACTACGGTGGCGGTGTCCATCACCGAGCAGCGTAAAAGCCGGCACGCGATAGGGAGTCGGAATGATCCGATGCGTCAGGCTCTGGAGAGGTCCCGACGACGCGTCACACGTCCAGATCGGAGGACACCGCGGGCTCCGGCCACCGGTGGCGACTCGAAGGGTCTGACCTGTGGCGCCGCATGTACGTCGTGCTCACCGACGGCGCCGACGTCCCATTCGTCGCGGACTAACGTGGCTGCGTAGCTGCGGATAATTCGAGATTATCTAGAGTCCGCGCAAACCCGTACGCGGTCAGTACGATTCTGCATTTCTGGTGACCCGCCGACCACGGCACGAGGGCGCTACTGGCATAGCAGACCGCGCAGCGTCGGCAGGGAGCTAGTCCGGCGCGACCGGGAGGCCGGTGCAGCCCTTGATGTAGTCGATGTCGGGTGACACCCAGTCGCGCCATTGCTTGTGGCTCATGTTGGCGGCGAGTTTGCTGCACATCGCCGACACGGGGTCGGGGTACGTGGGCCACACGCGCAGGTTGTTGTCGCCAGCGCCGGAGACGATGGTGGTTCCGTCGGGGCTGAACGCTACGCTGGTCACGAAGCTGGTGTGGCCGGGCAGCGGCTGGCCGACGGGTTTCCCGGTGACCGCATCCCACACCCGCACCGACCCGTCCATGCTGCCGGAGGCGATTAACGTGCCGTCGGGACTGAACGCCACGCTGAACACCACCATGATGTGGCCGGTCAGCGGCTGGCCGACGGGTTTCCCGGTGTCGGCGTCCCACACCCGCACCGTCGCGTCGCCGCCGCCGGAGACGATCCGTTTGCCGTCGGGGCTAAACGCCACGCTGGCCACCGCGTCCGGGTTGGCTGGACCGGCATTCCGGGCACCGGGAACGTCCACGGGGAGAGCTGCGCCCGGGCGGTGCCCGGTCATGGGTTGGCCGATGGGTTGCCCGGTGTCGGCGTTCCACAGCCGCAGCGTTCCGTCTTCACTGCCCGAGACGATCCGTTTGCCGTCGGGACTGAACGCCACATCGTTCACGTAGTTAGTGTGGCCGGTGAAAGGCTGCCCGACGGGTTTCCCGGTGTCGGCGTCCCACACCCGCACCGTCTTGTCGGCGCTGGCGGAGGCGATGCGGTGCCCGTCGGGGCTAAACGCCACTTTGAACACCCTGCTGGTGTGGCCGGTCAGGGTGCCGCGCAGGAATGTGCGGCCCGTGTCGGCGTCCCACACCCGCACCGTCCCGTCGTCACTGCCGGAGGCGATCCGTTTGCCGTCGGGGCTAAACGCCACACTGAACACCTCGCTGGTGTGCAGCAGCGCGCCGATCGGCTGGCCGGTGCCCGCGTCCCACAGCCGCACAGTGTTGTCGCG
>DASQCE010000250.1:0-5208 GCA_035634855.1 Mycobacterium sp. | reverse complement strand
TTCTTCTCGAGCGCCGTCCGCGACGTGTGGCGCGACGCCGACGCGCTCGAGTGGATCCACGTCACCGCGGCCGGTGTGGACACTCTGTTATTCGAAGAGCTGCGAGATTCCGATGTCGTCGTGACGAATGCGCATGGAGTGTTTGACCGGCCGATAGCGGAATACGTGCTTGGTGCGGTGATCGCGCACGCCAAGGACAGCCGAAACAGCTTCGACCTGCAACGCCGGCACGAGTGGCAGCATCGCGAGACCCGCAGCATCGCCGGTGCTCGCGCGCTGGTGGTCGGTACCGGCGGCATCGGTCGGGAGATCGCGCGGATGCTGCGCGCGGCCGGCATGGAAGTGCGTGGCGCCGGGCGACGGCCCGCCGCTGATGACGCCGACTTTGGCGAGGTGGTTGCCAGCGAAGATCTGGCCGGCGAGGCGGCATGGTGCGACCACCTGGTGCTGGCCGCACCGCTGACCCCGGCGACCCGCGGCCTTGTGGATGCGGCCGTACTGAGCGCCATGAAGCCAGATGCACACCTGGTCAATGTGGGACGCGGCGCGCTCGTCGATGAGTCCGCCCTGGTGTCGGCGTTGATCGAAGGGCGTATCGGTGGTGCAACGCTCGACGTATTCGACATCGAGCCGCTGCCGATTGGCCACCCGCTGTGGGAGGCACCGAACGTCACGATCACCGCGCATATGTCCGGCGACGTCGTTGGCTGGCGCGACACCCTGGCCGCGCAGTACACGGAAAATGTCCGGCGCTGGCTGGTCGGCGAGCCACTGCGCAATGTGGTGGACAAGAAGCTCGGCTACATTCCGGGCCCGGGTCGATGATCCGGCAGGCGGTCGACCTCATCGACGCGTTCCGGCGTCGTGCCCTGTCTCCGGTTGAGGCCACCCATGAGGCCTTGGAAGCGATCGACCGCTTCGACGACCAGGTGAATGCCTTCGTGCTGGTGGACGCCGAGGGCGCCCTGGCCGCCGCCAAGGAGTCCGAGGCGCGGTGGTACGCGGGTGAGCCACTGGGGCCCGGCGATGGCGTACCGACGTCGATCAAGGACGCGTTGTGGACCCGCGGCTGGCCGACCCTGCGTGGAAGCACGCTTATCGACGAGGCGGGTCCGTGGCCGCACGATGCGCCGAGCGTCGCCCGACTCCGCGAGACGGGCGCCGTCATTCTCGGCAAGACCACTACGCCGGAATACTCGTGGAAGGGCGTGACCGACTCGTTCAAGTACGGCGCGACCGGCAATCCCTGGGACCCGACGAAGACGTCGGGTGGCTCAAGTGGCGGCAGCGCGGTGGCGGTCGGTCTGGGTATGGGTGCGTGGTCGGTCGGCACGGACGGCGGTGGTTCGGTCCGCATCCCCGCGGCGTTCACCGGCACGGTCGCGCTGAAACCGACCTACGGGTTGATTCCGCTCTACCCGCCTAGCCCGTTCGGGACGTTGTCGCACGCTGGCCCGATGACCAGGACGGTGCGGGACACCGCGGCCCTTCTCGATGTGATCACCGGCTTCGACGCCCGTGACTGGTCTGCGATGCCGACGCCAACGACGTCCTTCCTGCACGGCCTCGATGATGGCGTCGCCGGCCTGCGGATCGCCTTCTCGCCCGACCTCGGGTTCGTCCGCAACGACCCCGAAGTGGAAGCCGCGCTGCGAGTTGCCGTCGAGGTGCTCACCGAGGCAGGCGCGAACGTGGAGGAGGTCGATCCGGGGTTCACGGATCCGGTGCAAGCCTTCAAAGTCCTCTGGGATTCGGGCATAGCCAAGGTGTTGCAGGGATACGGCGATATCCGGGAAGGTTGGGCCGATCGGGTCGATCCCGGACTGCGGCGCGCCGCGGCTGCCGCATCGACGTACTCGGCTTCGGACTACCTCGACGCGACGGCGACCCGGATGGAACTGGGCTCGCTGATGGGAGAGTTCCACAAGAGCTACCACGTGCTCGTCACGCCCACACTTCCGCTGGCAGCGTTCCCCGTCGGGCAGGACGTGCCAGACGGCTGGGGATCGCCAGACTGGGAGAGTTGGACGCCGTACAGCTATCCGTTCAACCTGACCCAGCAGCCCGCGCTGAGCGTGCCATGCGGGTTCACCTCGACCGGGCTGCCCATCGGCCTGCAAGTCGTCGGCCCACGACATGCCGACACACTCGTGTTGCGAGTCGGCCAGGCGTACCAGTCCGCCACCGACTGGCACCTCGCTACCCCCGCACTTCTCGCCGAGGAGGTTCGATGAGCAGGTTCGTCACGCTGTCGCTGGACAAGCGCGGAGTGAGCTGTGTGGCACGGTTGCTCGACGACGCCGCACCCCGGACATGCGCGGCCGTCTGGGATTCATTACCGTTGTCGGCTCAGGTGTTTCACGGTAAGTACGCCCGCAACGAGATCTACACGCTGTTACCGGCCTTCGCCCGCGTTGATCCGGGCAAGGAGAACACCACGGTGACACCGATTCCCGGCGACCTGTGCTGGTTCTCGTTCGACTCCGACGACCTCGGCAACCCCGCGTACGGTTACGAAAACGCCACCGGCACGGGGACGACCGGCGCGATCGTCGATCTGGCCCTGTTCTACGGCCGAAACAACCTGCTGATCAACGGCGACCAAGGCTGGGTGCCCGGCAACGTCTTCGGCGGCGTCGTCGACGGGCTCGATGAAATGGCCGCGGCTTGTCAGGACCTCTGGATGGGCGGAGTCCGTGGCGAGACCCTGAGCTTCAATCGCAGAGGCTGATCGGCACCAACGGCCAAATACTGGACGCATTTTGGGCCAATCGCGTGTTATAACTGGCCACTCGGCCCAGCCTGAAGTGGTGGGATTCTCGGCGCCGGGCAAACGGGTGCTCATCACGGGCGCCTCATCCGGTGTCGGCGCCGCGCTGGCCAGGGCCCTCGCGAAGGACGGAGCGGTCGTCGGACTGATCGCCCGCAGGCGGGACCGACTCGCCGAGGTACTGGCCGACTGCCGACAATCCTCGCCCGACTCGATGATGTGGGTGGCCGACATCGCCGACAGCGCATCAGTCGGCGTACTGGCGGAGCACGCGTGGGATGCGCTCGGCGGGATCGATGTGTTGGTCAACAACGCGGCGATACCCAAGCGCCGGGTCGTCACCGCACTCGACCCCGCTCAGGTGGAGTCAGTGATGGCGGTGAACTTCTTCGCTCCGGTGCGGTTGACGCTGTCCGTGCTGCCCAAGATGCTCTCGCTGGGCGCCGGGATGATCGTCAACGTATCCAGTGTCGGCGGCAGGCTGGGGATCATTCACGAATCCGCGTACTGTGCAAGCAAATTCGCGCTGTGCGGGTGGAGCGAATCAATGGCCGTCGACCTGCACGGCACAGGGATATCGGTGAAGCTGATCGAGCCGGGGCCCGTCGACACCGAGATCTGGGACCAGCCCGACAACGATCCCATCTACGACGGTCCGAAGTTCAGCCCGGACGAGGTGGCGCGGGGCATCGTCGCCGCGCTGGGCAGCGACGGCTTCGAGCATTACGTGCCCGACATGAAGCCCGTCGTCGACCTCAAAAACGCTGACATCGACACCTACATCGCCGGAGCGGCAGGCATGGCCCGGCAATGAGGGCGCTCGTATTCGGCGTGCCGCCCGAGCCGTTCGAGGTGCCCGACGACGCCAACACGCTCACCCGTAATCTGGCGCACTCACCCGTCGGCCTGCGGGAGGTGCCGGATCCTCAACCGCTGCGCGATGATTGGGCGGTCACCCGGCCGCGGCTGACCGGCATCTGCGGCTCGGATTCCAAGCAGATCCTGCTCGACTTCGGCGAGGGCGACACCGACAACGCGATGGCGGCATTCTGCTCGTTCCCCCAAGTGATGGGCCATGAGGTAGTCGCCGACGTGGCGGCGCTGGGGCCTGCGGCCCGCGGACTCGAGATCGGGCAGCGCGTCGTGCTCAATCCGTGGCTGTCGTGTGGTCCGCGCGGCATCGAACCCCCTTGTCCGGCATGCGAAACCGGTGACTACAGCCTGTGCTGGAGCTTCACCGACGGCGACATCAAGCCGGGCATCCACACCGGGGTGTCGGCCGACGTGACCGGCGGCTACGCCGACCTGATGCCGGCCCACGACAGCATGCTGTTCGCGGTGCCGGACTCGGTGCCCGACGAGGTCGCGCTGTTCGCCGATCCGTTCTCGGTGTCGCTACACTCGATCACCCGGCATCCGCCGCCGCCGTCCGGCCGGGTCCTCGTCTACGGGGCGGGCTCCCTTGGCTTGTGTGCGCTCGCGGTGATGCGGGCGCTGTATCCGCAGGTGGCGGTCGCGGTCGTGGCGCGCTTCGACGCTCAAGCGGAGTTGGCCCGCCGGTTGGGCGCGGACATGGTGCTGGCGCACGAACCCCGCCTTGCCGTCGTCGAGAAACTCGTCGCGTGGGGCGGCGGCCGACTGCGGCAGCCGTTGCAGGGCCTGCCGATGGCCTACCCCGGTCCCATCGACGTGGTCTACGACACCGTCGGCAAGCCCGAGACTTTCGAGGTGGGTGTGCGTGTTCTGAAGGCGCGTGGAACGTTGGTGAAGGCGGGCGTGCATGCGCCAGGGCGCTGGGAGTGGAGTCCGCTGTACTTCAAGGAGATCAACTGGGTGGGCTCCAACGCGTTCGGCGTCGAGGAGGTCGCGGGGGTGCGTAAACACGCGTTCGCGCACTATCTCGACCTGGTCGTCGACGGACGAGTTGATCTGCGCCCCATGCTGACTCACACGTTCCGGCTGGAACAGTGGCGCGACGCATTCCTGGCGATTGCGAATCAGGGGAGAGCGGCGCGGTTAAGGTGGCCATCGACTTTCGTTAGTTCGAACTAGTGTGCGACGTATGAAGTCGGGTGCCCCCGCGTTGACTCGTCGGAAATGCGCGCGAAATGGTGATTCGTTGCCTCATTGAAAATGCGCGCATAGGCCCGAGTGATGGGGTTGACGTTGGCCGAGCGCAGGGCAGTGACGGAGGCGACCGCGATTCGTTACACGCTGGCGAGCAAGCGCGGTAAGAGCCGGATTCTCGATGAGTTATGCGCCAATACAGGTTGGCATCGCAACCATGCCCGCAAGGCGCTCAGATCGGCGCTGCAGCCCAAGATCGTCACTGTAAGAAGTGTCCGACCACTGAAGTACGGACCAGATGTCATCGCGGCATTGACGGTGTGCTGGACGGTGCTGGGAATGCCGGCCGGCAAGCGGCTGGCACCCATGCT
>DASQCE010000249.1:0-10391 GCA_035634855.1 Mycobacterium sp. | reverse complement strand
CCGATCCCGTACGAGCAGCTCGAGAACCTCGATGACGAGGGCCAGGTGCAGTTCGTGCTGGACGCGGTCAGCCAGAGCGGGGTGCAGATCCCCGGCGGGATCATCGAGCATCAGAGGACGTCCTACCTGGACAACCGGGTGATCGACACCGCGAAGATCGAGCCGTACGACGGCCACGTCACGCTGTACATGGCCGACCGCTACCACGACGACGCGATCTTCTTCGAGCCGCGCTATGCCACCCGCAAGCCCGACGGCGGCTGGGGCGAATTCGTCTCCGAGCTGGAGGTCGTGCCAATCGGGGGCGAGCACATCCAGGCGATCGACGAACCGTACATTGCGAAGGTCGGCGCGCATATGAGCGAGGCGATCGTTCGCATCGAACGCGAAGCGTCCGATGCGAACAGGATTTGAGGAAGCAGACGAAGTGACCGTAGATCCGTCTCCCACCACGACCGCCGAGAAGCTGGCCGAACTACGCGAGAAGCTCGAGCTGGCCAAGGAACCCGCTGGTGAGAAGGCCGTCGCCAAGCGGGAGAAAAAGGGCATTCCGAGCGCCCGCGCACGCATCAACGCGCTGGTAGACCCGGGCTGCTTCCTGGAGATCGGTGCGCTGTGCAAGACGCCGGGTGACCCCGACGCGCTGTTCGGAGACGGAGTGGTCACCGGGCACGGCACCATCAACGGCAGGCCGGTCGGCGTCTTCAGCCACGACCAGACGGTGTTCCAGGGCTCGGTCGGCGAGATGTTCGGCCGCAAGGTCGCCAAGCTGATGGAGTGGGTGGCGATGGTCGGTTGCCCGATCATAGGCATCAACGACTCGGCAGGTGCCAGGATCCAGGACGCGGTCACCTCGCTCGCGTGGTACGCGGAGCTGGGCCGCCGCCATGAGCTGCTGCGCGGCCTGGTCCCTGAGGTCTCCATCATCCTCGGCAAATGCGCTGGGGGAGCGGTGTATTCGCCGATTCAGACCGACCTTGTTGTTGCGGTGCGGGACCAGGGCTACATGTTCGTCACCGGTCCCGACGTCATCAAGGACGTGACGGGTGAGGACGTCACCCTAGACGAGCTCGGCGGCGCCGACGCGCAGGCCCGCTACGGCAACATCCATCAGGTGGTCGAGGACGAAGCGGCGGCGTTCCAGTACGTCCGCGACTATCTGAGCTTCCTGCCCCCCAACACCTTCGACGACGCACCGATCGTCAACCCGGGCCTGGAGCCCGAGATCACCCCGCATGACCTGGAACTTGATTCGATCGTGCCGGACAGTGACAACATGGCCTACGACATGCACGAGATCCTGCTGCGGATCTTCGACGACGGCGACGTCTTCGACGTGGCCGAGCAGCAGGGACAGGCGATCATCACGGCCTTCGCTCGCGTCGACGGTCGGCCGGTCGGCGTGATCGCCAACCAGCCGATGCATCTGTCGGGTTCGATCGACAACGAGGCCTCCGACAAGGCGGCCCGGTTCATCAGGTTCTGCGACTCCTATAACCTCCCACTGGTTTTCGTCGTCGACACCCCCGGCTTCATGCCCGGCGTCGAGCAGGAGAAGGGCGGCATCATCAAGCGTGGCGGCCGGTTCCTCAACGCGGTGGTTGAGGCCGACGTGCCGAAGGTGACCATCACCATTCGCAAGTCCTACGGCGGTGCCTACGCGGTGATGGGATCCAAGCAGCTGTCGGCCGATCTCAACTTCGCGTGGCCGACGGCCCGCATCGCGGTGATCGGCGCCGAGGGCGCGGCGCAGCTGCTGGTGAAGCGGTTCCCGGATCCGACCGCGCCCGAGGTTCAGAAGATCCGCGCCGAGTTCATCGAGGGCTATAACCTCAACATGGCGACCCCGTGGATCGCGGCCGAGCGCGGCTTCATCGACGCGGTGATTCAGCCGCATGAGACGCGGCTGCTGCTGCGCAAGTCCATGAGGCTATTGCGCGACAAGCAGATTGACCGCGTGCAGCGTAAGCACGGGCTCACCCCGATCTAGGACGGGAACTGAGATGCGCGCATGCCGCTAACGGACGGCCAGGTGATCGCCGGGTACACCATCCTGCGATCGCTGGGTGCCGGCGGGATGGGCGAGGTTTATCTGGCCCAGCATCCACGGTTGCCGCGCCGCGACGCGCTCAAGGTGCTGTCGGCGGCGGTCTGCGCGGAAAGCGAATATCGGCAGCGGTTCAACCGGGAAGCCGACATCGCGGCCACGCTGTGGCACCCGCACATCGTCGAGGTGCACGATCGTGGAGACGTTGACGGTCAGCTGTGGATCTCGATGGACTACGTCGAGGGGACCGACGCCGGCCGCCTGCTCGCCGAGCGCTATCCGGATGGAATGCCACCCGACAAGGTCGTTCGGATCGTGACCGCGGTCGCCGACGCGCTCGACTATGCCCACCAGCGTGGGCTGCTGCACCGCGATGTGAAGCCGGCCAACATCCTGATCGCCAATCCCGATACCGTGGACACGCGGATCATGTTGGCCGACTTCGGGATCGCGCGTTGGGTCGGTGAGCCGAGCGCGCTCACCGGGACGAACATGACCGTCGGCACCGTCGCGTATGCCGCGCCCGAGCAGCTCAAGGGTGAGGAGATCGACGGGCGCGCCGACCAGTACGCGCTTGCGGCCACGGCCTTTCAACTGCTGACCGGCACGCCGCCCTTCCAGCACACCAACCCTGCGGTCGTCATCAGCAAGCACCTCACCGCCGACCCACCGAAGATCGGCACCCGTCGTCCCGAGTTGTCCAGCCTCGGACCGATATTCGACAAGTCGCTGGCCAAGTTGCCCGGCGATCGATATGACCAATGCATTGACTTCGCGCGTGCGCTCGCCCACCACATCGGCATCAACCAACAAGACGCCGGTAGCGATGCAACGATGTTGGCCCCGGCCGCGAGCGGCCCGCGGCATGCCAGGCAAGAGGCCAAGCCGCGACGACGCATCGTGCTAGCGGCAGCCATCGCGCTCATCGTGATCGGCGTCGCCGCAGTCGGTTTCGTGTCGTTCAACCGCATCCACGGCCACTCCGCCGAAGCCAAGTCACACCCGTCGTCCGTGCCGTCTACGCCAGCCCCTGCGTCACCTGGCGGTGTCACGCTGCCGGTGGTGGTCGTCGGCGCGAACTGTGCGACGTTGGGCGCGGCGGGCGTCACCGAGGGCGGCGCGCCGGCGTACTGCGCACACCTGTCGACGACAAATGCCGCTATATGGTCGCTGTATCCGGGTGAGATCTCCAGCCCGACAGTCACTGCCGGGCCCAACGACGAGGTGTATCCATCTGAGACCGAGTCACCTGTCCTGGTCTGCATGGAGCAGACCGGCCAGAGCCGGCTGAATTGCCACGACGACATCTTGCAGCACAACGCGACGGCCACACCGACGCCGTCGTCGTAGCTCCCGATGAGTTTTGGCCGTCACGCATGTCTGACTGATCATGAGGAAAATCACGGCAGGCATGTTCGTTGCGCTCGACGGCGTCGTCGAAGCGCCCGACCAATGGCACTTTCCATACTTCAACGACGAGATGGGTGCGGCGGTCGGCGGTCAGCTCGGCGCGGCGGACACCATCCTCCTCGGCCGCTCGACCTATGACAGCTTCGCTGGGGCGTGGCCGGACCGTGAGGCCGGTGGCGGCGAGGACGCGGAGTTCGCCAAGAAGCTCGGCGACGCCCGCAAGATCGTGGTGTCGCGCCAGCACCTGGAGTTCACATGGCGCAACTCCGAGCAGCTCAAAGGCGCCCTCGCCGAGGCGGTCACGGCGCTGAAGAACGAACCCGGCGGCGATATCGGGATGAGCGGCTCGGTGTCGGTGGTCCGCCAGCTGCTTGCCGCCGGACTGCTCGACGAGCTGCACCTGCTGGTACACCCGATCGTGGTTGGCAAGGGGATGCGCCTGTTCGACGAGGGCGAGTCGATCCCGCTGAGGCTGCTGTCGTCGCAGACGTTTGAGACCGGTGTGCTGTACCTGGTCTACGCGCGGGCCGAGGCACCCGCTGCAGCCGGTTACGACGAGGCAAAGGCGCACCTGCCTCAGGACGGCTAGTCCTGACTAGCGTTCTTTCGGACCGCCCCGCCGCGGCTGCACCCCGGTTTCTCTCACGCAATGCGTCCATTCCTGCCGCAACGCCGGTCTGTGCACCGAGGCCGGGACGAGTATCGAGCCGTGGGCCTCGCGCGCGCAGCTACGTGTGTTCGACCACGCCGTTCTGTGGAAAACGGGTAGTCGACTACGCAATGCGGGTAGTCGCCGCGCTAATACCGTCCGACTTGTCCACATGAGAACGAGCGGAAACGAGAACTTCCATGGCCCCGAGAGTCGAATTAGAGGTGCTTGAGCACGCTGAGCTGCCCCTCGATGAGATAGGCATTGCAATTACCCGCCAATCTGCATGGCGAGCGGCCGGGATCTCAGCCGAAAGCAGACCTCGAATTATCGCCGAAGCGGTCGAAGACCGGACCGGCAAACCCACCCACGAGTTCGCTGGATTAGCCTTCGACAGCGCCACCAATCAAGGATGGGAAATTCGCGGTGACGTCAATTACCTCGACAGCATCAACATGGTGCCAACCGCGGCGACGCCGCTCCCTTCGCAGGAAGAACTCTTAGAAGCTGCACAGATTCTGCGGGCTGACGACGCGTTCGCTCGCATCGCCGAAGAGGGCGTCGTCATCTATCAGCCGATGCCGCCCTTGGCTGACGTAGAGCAGCTTGACGGGACCGCCATTCGTCGGATCACGCTCGGTATCCGGCGGCCGTCGGGAGGGCCGAAGCACCATATCGTCGCGGTTGACATCGCTCGTCGAACGGTCGACTGGTACCCCACCGGAGTGCACTCGCCTACCGACGACGACTGTGAACGTCGACTTCCTGATCCGGTCGGCTCGAACGCGAATGCCGGCGGTCCCCGACGCGTCCGAGTCCGAGTGATCGACGGCTCGGTCGAACTGTGGAACTTCCAACTCGTCCGGCCTCGTGACTCCGAGCCGGTCACCTACGGTAAAGGTTCGGGAATAGAGCTCCGCAACGTCTTCTATCGGAGCAAGTTGGTGCTGTATCGCGCGCACGTGCCGATTCTGAACGTGCTGTACGACGACAACGTCAACTATCGCGACTGGCAGAATGCCGAAACCGTGTTTCAAGCGGTCGGACAAGACCCCGTAGGCCCAGGCTGGAGGCTATGCACACAGCCTCCCAAGACAATTCTTGAGTCGGGAACGGATGCGGGAAACTTCCAAGGCGTGGCCCTTCATTATCAGAATGGTGAACTACGCATCGTCAGCGAAATGATGGCCGGATGGTACCGATACGTGTCGGACTGGCGAATGCGAGACGACGGAACGATCGGCGCACGATTTGGATTCGCGGGCACGCGAAACCCGCGAACGTGCATGCGGCATCAACATCACGTGTACTGGCGTTTCGATTTCGATATCAACGGTGCAGCCAACGACGCGCTCGAGGTGCAGCGCGTGGTCATTCCGACAGGCGGCGGCCCAGCCCGACTGGAGTGGCACCCCGTCGTCAAAGAAGCACAGTGGAAGCGCAACCCGGCTATCCGCCGCAGATACCGTGTCGTGGACAAAGCGAGTGGATCCGGCTACCAAATCCGGCCCAGCTCGATGGATGGCACGGCCGATAACCACGGCGTCGCAGACATGTGGGTTCTCCGGTACAACGGCCAAGAGATCGATGATGGCGTTTCCATCGTCGGGGGACAAGTACCGCCCGCGCAGACACAGGCACAAATCTCCCGATTCGTCAGTGGAGACCCGGTGGACGGTCAAGACATAGTTGTTTGGTACGCGGGGCATTTCCTGCACGACGAGCACCATTCGGATCCGAGCCAGGGCCACATCATCGGACCAGATCTGGTACCGCATCGTTGGTGATCCTCGGAAGCGTTCTGCCGCTTAGCCTCCGATGGCGCGGCTGACGGCGGCGAGAGCCTCGTCGACCTCGACGGCGCTAGTGGCCCACGAGCAGACGAAGCGGCAGATCGGGCGCGGCGGTTCGGGTTTGGTGGATGGCGTAGCTCTTGCGGACTTCGTGGTCTACATCGGATGGCAGGTGGACGACCACCAAGCCCGATGAGGCGTTTGGTTTCGTCGATCATCGATTTGGGCTCCAGGTTGCGGTAGGTGTCGATCGCGCCCGCGGCGACCGCTGTCATCGTGGCGTACACCGGCTCGGGATCGAATTGTGCCCTAGTACTGAAGCCGTAGTTCGTGATCTTGGTGCTGAGGTTGCGATTTGGTGTGTTTGTTCTGATCGGAGCGTGTCTGCGGGGGCTGGTGCTGCTCGACAACGGCCGCACCGCGGTGCTCGCCGACGAGATCGGACGCGCCGCGCTGCATAAATCTCATCACAGGCTCATGTTCGGCGACTGCTCAGATCGGGGGCAGCTCCAGCCAGTCGTCGACCATGAAGGCGTCCCCGCGGGCGACCACGGTCGCGCCGCCGTGGCCCGGATAGTGCGCAGGGATGACGGCGGCTCGCCGCCGCGAGGCCTCGGTCAGCACCCGTTTGCGTGTCACCGCCGCCGCGGCGAAGTCTTCGTCCCAGACGCATGGATCGTTCGGGCGGTGCAGTTGGATCGGGCAGTGTGTCAGGTCGCCAACGAACACCGCAGGCTTGCCGGCGTCGAGCCACACCACCGCGGCTCCCGGGGTGTGGCCCGGCGCCGGACGAAGCCTAAGGGCCTCAGTGAGCTGATGGTCGTCGGACCATAGTTGGATCTGCCCTTCCACGGGGGAAACGCTGTCCGCGAACACCGTTCGCACGTGGCGCTGCACCGATTCCTCTTCCTCGGTCCGTGGTCTCGAGGTCTGCACGGGGCCGTCGGGATTAAAGTGTCGGTAGTCCGCCTCCGGCATCAGGTAGCGGGCGTTGGGAAACGTCGGCACCCACGCGTCGCCGTCACGCATGGTGTTCCAGCCGACGTGGTCGAAGTGCAAATGGGTGTTGATGACGACGTCGACATCTTCCGGTTCGATGCCGGCGCGTCGTAATGACTCCAGGAAGTCGGTCTGCAGGTGGTCGAGCTGCCACATTCGCGGGCGTACTCGGTCGTTGCCGACGCCGGTGTCAACCAATACGGTGAGCCCGTCGACTTCTACGACCCAGATCTGCAGTGCGATGCGCCAACGGTCGTCGTTCCAGAATGTCGGCGCAAACTCGTCGGCGAGCTCAAACCACGCGTCCGGCGGAGTCTTCGGGAAGACCGCCACTGGCAGATCGTCGACCTGGCACTCGAGGACGCGCGTGAGCGTCGCATTGCCGAGCCGAATGCGGTTTGCCACTCAGGGTCCGATGCGGATCTTGCCGGGCTTCCACAGGCCACTGTGGGTGGCGGTGCCGAAGTCGAATTGCGCGGGCTGCGCATCGACGATCGTGTCGAACTTGCGCAACGAGCCCCAGTCGCGACCCCAGTCATGTGAAAGGTACGTCGCCATCACATCTGCCCGCAGCAGCAGGTCGGTGATGCCGAGCAGGCCCCCGTTGAGGCCGTCCTCCCAGGTGTCGGTGTCCTTGCGCTTGGCGTTGTAGTCCGGGGTGATCCGGAACCTCGGAATCTCCGTCACGCCGTTGGCATGCAGCATCGGGTGCTGGCACGGGAAGGCAAGGCCGACCGCCCAGTCCATCAGCACGGGCTGCTGCGAGCCGACGTATTCCTGCACCGACCGCAGTTCCGGCACGCGCGGCGGGGTGACCGCGATCCAGTCGCCCGGCGTCAGCGACAGATCCTCGGCGACAACCCGCACCGCGACAGCGTCGGCAGGCATCTGCGCTCGTGGGTAACGCAGGTTGCGCCATGACGGGACCGGCCCGAGGTCGTAGGGCACCAGCCTGCCCGCGGGAACGGGCGCACCGTCGGGGCCTGGGCGCGCGTATTCCAGTTCGACCTTCTGACCATCGGTTCGCCCGTTGAACACGCTGTCGCCGGTGATGGTGCCCGCAGCGGTGATGACCACAAGGGGATGCGCGTCGTCGGGACGGGGCAGTTGGTACCAGGCCGAGGTCAACCGGCTCTGTTGTTGCGGACCCTCGACATACGTCCCCGCCAACGGAACTCGCGCGGGGTCAAGACCGTACGGCAGCGGCACGGTCGACCCGTTGACGCCGGGCGTCTTGAGCTTGGTGGGGTGGTCCCAGTCGTAGTCGGTGCCCGGCATCGGCCGGTTCTGCCGGATCGCCTCGGCGACAATCTTTTCCGGCACACCGTTGGGGGTGAAGCCGACTGGTCCGACACCGCCGAGCGGGCCGAGCGGACCGTAGTTACCGGGCAGCGGCGTCAGGAAGCCGTCGTTGGTGTCGGGCTCGACGAGCACATCGTCGGCTAGACCGCAGCCGCCGGTGAAGGCGCGCAGATTGGCCCACGCGTTCGAGTAGGTCGGGTACTGGCGCGCGATGCCCGCCACCATCGACCCGACGAAGACCACCACCATGAAGCCTGCGGCCAGCGGGATGGGTGCGGCCGTCAACGCGCGCGCAATGCGCCCCTCGCCGCGGTCGCGCGAGGCGAAATGTAGCCAGGTCGCGTATATCGCGGTGATCGCGAACAAGATAAAGAAGATGAAGCTGACGGTGAGGCCTGCGACCTTCGGCGTCGCGTTGTTGAACGGCACACCGTAGCTCGACACATACCACCAGCCGTTGGTGGTCGCAAAGCACAACGCCATCGTGAAGAACACCGCGGCGAGGAATGCCATTCTGTTGCGCGACCAGCGCATCACCGCAGGCGACACCAACACCGTGACCACCGCCGCCATCGCCGCGCCGACCGCTGCGAACAGGCCGAAGTGGTGCACCCACTTCGTCGGCGTGAACATGAGGAAGAACATGGTGCCGAGGATGACGCCCATCAACCGCCACACCGGGCCGCGCGCCACCCCGGGAACGCGCTTGCGCCGCAACATGATGAACATCGCCGTAAACAGGCACAGCGCGGTGATCAGGAAGCCGAACCGCCGCGACAGCGATCCGTCGACAGTCGGCAAGATCAGGTAGTAATAGCGGAGGTTCTCGGTGTACCACGGCTGACTCGGTCCGATGGCGGTGCGGATCCTGGTGGCTTCCAACACCGTTGCCAAGGTCTGATCTGCGAACACCACAGTCAGCACGACGGTGCCCGCCGCCAGCAGCGGCGCAATAAGCGGCCAGGTGCCGACGATGCGATGCCGCTTCACCAGGATTCGCAGAATGGGTCGGCCGCCGGCCAGCAGCGCGGCGACTGCGATCAGGCCGGTCGGCTGGATACCCAGAGTGAACGCGGCGGTCAGGATCGCCAGCGCCGCAGGCGTCATGCGGCTCGAGATGATCGCGCGCTCGATCAACACGTAGGTGATCAACGCGCCGGTGGCGATCTGCCCCTCGGGGCGCAGGCCGTTGTTGAACGGCATCCAGGCGGCCAGCAGCACCAGGCCGGCCGCCCACACCGCTGGCTTGCTTGCTACGACCGCCGGCCCGAGCCGGGGCAACACTTCGCGAGACAGCAGGAGCCAGCACACGATCCCGCACACCAGGTCCGGCAGCCGGATCCAGATGCTCGCGTCGCTGACGCCGGTCATCAGCGCCAGCAGGTTGTAGTACCAGCCGAACGGGTCCTCTGGACTGCCGAACCAGCGGAAGTAGTTCGACATGTAACCGGCGTGCCCGGCGACGCGGGCCATCTGCAGGATGTAGCCGTCGTCGGAGGAGTTGGCGCCGATGACATGCCACACCAGAAAGCCGCCGATGACCACGACGTCGGTGGCGGAGAAGGTGCGCCAGCGCCCGGGAAGCCACCGCTGCATCCGGTGCCCGTCGAGCCGGTCCAGCCGCCACAGCGCGACCAGCGCGACGATGGTCGCGACGATGGCCAGGACCATCGCGGCCAACTTCAAAACCGTTGGCCTGGTGGAGAACCGGGTGTCGATGACGGCGGAGGCGCTCAGTCCCGGCGGCGCGGGCCCGGTCAGGTCGGTGAAGATGCCGACGATCGAGGGGCGCAGGTTCGGGTCGGCGAATCCGGTTCGCTGTTCCTTGCCCGTCGTCGGATCGGTGAGGCCGACGAACGTGGCGAAGGTGCCGGCCTCCGATGAGGTGATCTCGATGCGCTGACATCCGGGGACACTTACTCGCGCCCTGGGCACGCTGGCCACCACGACATTGCGGTCGGTGATGTCGACGCGCTGGCTGTTGACATTGACGAACAGCGACTGCAGGGCCGCCTGCTTGCCGTTTTTCGGCGCTGTCCCGAGCACCATTCCCCCTGCAGGGGGCATCGACCGGATCACGTCGCACGGCACGGTCACCGTCATGGTCACCGGCACCTGCGAAATCAGGGGCGCCGTAACGTTGTTCAGCTGACCGTTCTGCGGCCAGTTCAACGTCGCGGTGGTCTGCACG
>DASQCE010000248.1:0-4635 GCA_035634855.1 Mycobacterium sp. | reverse complement strand
ACTTCGCTGGCTGCCAGCTTCGCCATCGAGCCCTCGCCGCGCTCGAACGCCACGCCGGATGCGGCCATCCAGGAGGCCCGCCAGGTGAGCAAGCGCGCCGCGTCGATCGCGGTGGCCAGATCGGCGAGCGGGAACGCGATGCCCTGGTTATCGATGATCGGGGCACCGAACGCTTCGCGCCGGTTGGCGTACTCGGTGGCGTATTCCAATGCGGCCCTGGCGATTCCGAGTGCCTGAGCGGCGACCATCGGTCGGGTCTGCTCGAAGGTGCCCATGGTGGCCGAGCCGGAATGCCTAACGCCCTCGATCGCTTCTCGCGCCTTGGCGAGTTTGTGCTCGAGTTTGTCCTGGCCGCCGAGCAGGTTCTCGGCTGGAACGCGCACACCGTTGAACTTCAACTCGGCGGTGTGCGATGCGCGGCAACCGAGCTTGTCGAGCTTGCGGACGAGTTCGAGGCCCTGGGTGCCGCCGGGCACGATGAACAGGGCCTGGCCCCTGTGGCCCAGCTCTTCGTCGACGACGGCGTTCACGACGTGCACATTGGCGATGCCGCCGTTGCCGATCCACATCTTATGACCGTCGATGATCCAGTCGTCGCCGTCGCGACGTGCACGCGTTCGCAGGTTGCGAACGTCGCTGCCGCCTTCGGGTTCGGAAATCGCGAGCGCGGCCAGCTTCAGATCCCCCGGCGTGCCGAAACATTCGGGCGCCCATTGCAGCATCTGCTCGGGCGAAGCGGCCTGGCCGATCGCGGAAAGCGCCAGCGCGGGCATCACGATCGCCAGGCCGATGCCGGCGCAGCCCCAGAACAGCTCCTCCATGAACATCGGCAGCGACATTCCCGTCGGATCGCCGATCAGATCGCGGTAGAACAGCGGGCTATAGAAACCTCGAGCAGCCGCTTCCTCCAGCACCGGCCACGGAAACTCCTGGCGCTGGTCGTACTCCAGCGCGACGGGTCGGACGCACTTCTCCGCGAATTCATGAGTGCGTCGGGCGAGGTCGTGCTGCGCGGCGGTGGGCGTGATGTCGAAGGTCATCGAGCGTCGAGTACCCCGCCAGCGCGCACGCGAAGCGCGCAGGGCTAATCGACGCCGATGGCGACCTCGGTGGATTTGACGAACACCGTCGCGGGCATGCCTGGCTGTAACCCGAGATCCTCCGCAGCGTCCTTGGTGATCGACGACGTAATGATCTGATCGCTGCCGTCGAGGCGCACCTTCACGGTCGCCATCACGGCGCCGAGGTTGACTTCGGTGATCACTCCAGTGAGCTGGTTTCGAATCGATAGTCGCATGGTGCGAAGCCTATGCGCCTAGCGTGATGACCGATGAAACTTGCGGCGCTGCGTCTTCGGCAGCGCGACGGCGTCACGTGTGGGCCGACCGTCGCGGTGGTGGCGGGCGCGCTGCTGGATCCCGGCCACGGGGACGACCTGGCCGACCCGGCCTGGTTCGACGGCGAACAGGCCAGGGTGCACGCCGAGGTGAACCGGGTGTGGCCGCGTCGGCTGGGCACCACGCCGATCGGGATGGCGCGTGCGCTCACGGCACACAGCTTCTCGTCGGGCGTCCGGTACCGGTGGCGACTGTTTCGCGGTCGGCGGGACGGGTTGTCCGATGTGCAGCGAGCGGTGGTAGCGGGCCGGCCGGTCGCGATGTTGATCGGACGGTTCATCCCCCGGCACTGGGTGCTGATCGTCGAAGCGGACGGGCTGCGATGGCAGTGCTATGAACCCTCGTCGGGCGAGGTGCGCTCGCTTGCGGTCGATGGCGTGCGGCGATCCCGCATCGGTGGGCTGGGCTATCCGCGGCCGTTCGCGTTCGTGCTTCCGAAAGCCTCGACTCGGTCGGCGACGAGCTGATCGTCCGGTGCGGTGGATTCTTTGAGGCCTGCGACCACACCCGTCCGGTTGCGCTCGGGTTGGTTCTGCGACATCTTCGCCTTGCCTTCGACTTTCGAGATGACAAGTTCGACGCCGACGATCGCGCGTAGCTGCGCGCGCGTGTAGCTTTCGGGCGCATCGGTGACCTGCCACGGCTCGGCGCGGGGCTGCTCGTGCCGATTCGTCAGCATCGTGACGAGGTTGAGCACCCAGTCCACGTCGTCGTGCGCGACGAGCCGACCGTAGACGTTGAGTACTTCGTAGTTCCAGGTCGGTACCACCTTGCCGGTTTCCGCTTTCGTCGCGTAGAAGCTGGGTGAGATGTAGGCGTGCGGCCCGGAGAAGATGGCCACAGAGTCGTGGCCGTCGGCATGCCAATGGGGGTTGGCCCGTGACACGTGACCGATGAGCGAGTGCCGGGCCGCGTCGTAGAGGAGCGGCAGCGGCGTCACCATCAGCCCCGACGAGTCGTTGGTGACCAGATGCGCGAAGCCGGCCTGACCGAGCGCGGCCTCGGTTTCGTCGTCGGAGAGGGCGAACTGTCGAGGTATGTACATAGCAGTTTCAGCGTAGATCGACCGTGATTGCTGCATTGCCGCGCGCGGTGGCCGATCCGTGGGCGCGGTACTTGTCCAGCCTGTCCTGATCCCGGCCACCAGCGAGATGTCGGCGTCACATCGGATCGGGGCTTTGCAAGCCGGCGGTGATCTCCGCGACCGCCGCGTCGATCCGCTCCCTGTCGGCCGCGATGGACTGTGTCGCGGCAGCCGTCGCGTTCTGCAGGGCCTCGTTGATTCGCTGTTCCACCGCGCGCGCGCCAAGGCGCAGCAGGCCGTCGGAGATGAATGCAGCGGTCAGGTAGTGATGCCCGTTGAGCGTCACCTCGACCGTCTCGGATTCATCCGTAGCGGTGAATGTTTCGCTGTTCATCTTGTGTAGCTGGTCGTCCACGATCGACTGCAAGCGCTGCGCCTGCTTCAGGACCGCGGCGACTTGCGGATGCATCTCGTCGGTCACTCGGCTTCCTTGCCGTCCTGCACATTCCTACGCCTGCGATTGCCGATGATCGCCTCCGTCCACGGGCGGTCCTCGGTGTAGAGGTCCTCATCGGGCGACAGATTCGGGTCTCGCCGCTTCTCCCTGCCCTGGTTATGCCCGGCACCATGACCCATCGGCGCCATGCCGCCGCCCATCGCACCGCCGGCGGCTCCGGTCGATCCCGCCGCAGGTGCCACCGAGGCGGCGTGGGTTGGGGCAATCGGCGCCACTGTTTCGGCGCTGACCGCCGGCGACAGCGGCATCGCGGGTGCGCCGCCGCCACCTGCGCCGCCACCGCCTGCGCCAGATCCACCGCCACCATGTGCGGCTGGCCGCAGGCTGGGATCCGTCGGTAACTTCGGCGATCCCGTCGACGGGCCGCCACCCGGAAATCCGCCAGGCATACCGCCCGACGGCGCTCCGCCGCCGGATGGGACGCCGCCACCCGAGGGGGCACCGCCGCCGGACGGCGCACCACCGGCCGGCTGACCGGCCGAGGCCTGTGCCGTCATCGGCTGGGCTCCAGGGGCCGGCCCGCCCGGCGCCGGTCCGCCAGGGGCCGGTTCGCCCGAGCCGTCGGGTGAACCGTCGCGCTTGGTGGGGTCTTGCGGGTCTTGGGCGTTGGCGTCCCTCGTGGCGGCCGTGGGGTCGAGTCCGCTGTTGGGCGGATCCTCTGGCTGAACCACCTTGGGGGACATGCCGGCAGCGTATTGGCCTACAAGCGCTTCCGAAATCGCCTGCGCGGATTGCATTTCCGCGAAAAGGGCTGATACCTGAGCTCCATTGGTTGCGTCGGCCAGCTTCTTCTCGGCTTGCTCATACTGCTCTGCGATGGGGCGGTGCGCCTCGGTTACCGCATGGTGTACGTCGGCGAGCCGGGTGGCCTCGGCCGAAAGGTCTTCCCACGAGTTGGCTAGTTCGTCGAGCCAGGCACGATAGCTGTTGAATTTGGCGTATGCGGCCGCTGCGGCCGTTCCTTCCCAGTCACCTACGCGCCCGTCGAACGCCGGCGCGCAACCACGGATCTGATTGGCGAAACCCTTCCACACATCGCTGTAATGCCTTAGCGACGTGCCTTGGTCGCCGGCGTCGAGCTGTTGCTGGACGATCACGGGAGTCGCGAATCCGCCTGGGCCTATCGCGGGTGGCGGCGGGATGTGACCGGGTGGTGTAGGCACCGGAGGGGGCGCGACCGGTTCCGTCATCACCGTGATGGGCTGGCTGCCGCCGCTGTTGAGCGATTGTTGGGAAGCGGTGTCGACGGCCTGGTAGGCCGCGCGGGTTGCGTCCAGGGACTCGGCGAGGCGTTCCCCCTCCTTGGTGCCCCAGGCTTGGTACATCCAGACCACGAGTGACGCTGATCCCAACCGCATCGCCGACTCCGTCGACACCGGGTGCGCGCTGGGTGGGGCGATCTGGCCCTGCGCCCCCGGCCGCGGCAAATTCGCGAGCTCGGTTCGTATTGCGGCAGATTTCCGTTGCAGGTCCTCGAGATCAACTCGCATTGTCATGACGTCACACCTCCTCAGGACGCCGCTGCGACACCCTGCCCAGCAAACTACTTGTCATTGTTCAAGAGCCATCTGGAAGCGGCTTTCCTCACGCGGGTTGATCAGCCGGATCGGCAACTGGCGATGGCGCGGCGTGTCGATGAAGTTGTGCCGCAGCACCACCCGGCCGATGCCTGGATGCGGACCGAGGTATGTAGTGGC
>DASQCE010000247.1:0-26576 GCA_035634855.1 Mycobacterium sp. | reverse complement strand
TGATAGTCGAGAAACCGATTGGGGACACCGTCGCATCAGCCACCCGACTCGTTGAGGCCGGCGAAGAGGCCGGGGTTCCGGTGCTGACCGGGCACCACCGCAACTACAGCCCGATCATGACCAAGGCACGCGAGATCGTCGAAAGCGGCATTCTGGGAAGGCTTGTCGGCGTCTCAGGCACCGCCTTGTTCTACAAGCCGGACGACTATTTCGACGCAGGTGGCGGATGGCGACGCGAGGCCGGGGGCGGGCCCATCTTGCTGAACCTGACCCATGAGGTGAATAACCTGCTGTCGCTCATCGGCGACATCGAAACCGTCACGGCGTTGACGTCGAACACAACTCGAGGATTCCCCGTGGAGGACACCGCGGCGATGATCTTCCGGTTCGCGAACGGTGCGCTCGGCACTTTTCTGCTCTCCGACACTGCGGGGTCGGCACGCAGTTGGGAGCAGACGTCCCAAGAGAACACCAGCTACTCCAGCTATGACGACGAGGACGCGTATCACATCGCCGGAACGCAGGGTTCGCTGTCGGTGCCGACGATGCGCTTGAAGGTCTTCGAGGGTGAGCGGTCGTGGTGGGAGCCGTTTACCACCTCAATCGAGAGCGTTGAGCGCAGCGATCCTCTGGCCGGCCAGGTGAACCATTTCGCCGAGGTCATTCGCGGCGAGGCCGAGCCAATCTGTAGCGGTCGGGACGGTCTCAAGACGATGCAGGTGGTCGATGCCGTCGTGGAGTCCGCCCGCACTGGCCGGCCAGTCAACATTGCGAACTGAGCCGACACGTTCGCTTGGCTAGTGATCCCCCTGTGGGGTCGACTCGTCAAATCGGAAGAGCCGCATCGGGGTGTCCCACAACACCTTCCGACGGTCGCCGGGATCGGGTATCAGTCGCTCGACGAGGACGAGAACGAGTCCGTAGTCGATCCGCTCGGGCGCTCGCAGGAATGGCCAGTCCGATCCCCACATGCAGCGGTCGGGAGTGAACGCCTCGAGCAGCGCCTGCACGAACGGCCAGGAATCCCGCCATGGGTAGGTCTCCGCCGAGCACTTGACCAAGCCGGAGATCTTGGCGAAGTACCGCCCGTTCGATGCAAGGTCGAGCAATCGGCGAAAACCGGGCTGACTCAGTCCGGCTGTGGGATCCGGTCGCCCGCAGTGGTCGATCAGGACGCGCACCCCGGACGGTTCCAGAATCGGGACCATCTCGATCAGTTGGTCCCCGTGGACCTGCACGTCGGCGAACATGTCCAGAGCGGCGAGGTCGCGCAGTAGCGCGGCGGTGTCACGAAAGTGATCGACGCCAAGCAATGAGGCCTGCATCGTGGTGCCGACAATGCCGAGGCCACGCAGCCGCTCCAGTTCCGAGCGGCTGATGTCGTTGTCGACGACGGCGACGCCCTTGAACCGCCCGGTTCCCCGTGCGAGGAAGTCCAGTAGGCACCGATTGTCGGTGTCGTAACCCGAATTGGGTCCGACTACCAACGCATGTCGGGAACCGTAGGCATCGAACAACTCGGTCAGTTGATGCGCGGTGCCCTGCTCGTTGGCGATTGGGTGATACCAGGCGTTGGGCGCATACCCGAAATGTGTGGGGTCGAGAAGGTGGTTGTGACAATCGATCTTGGGTTCGTCGTAGATCGTCACAACGTCAGTTTCCGGCAGCGGAGCAATCGCGGTTCGACGCGGAACCGCGATCCCGCTGAACGGAAGCAGACGGCGAGGATCTTGCGCGAGCGATCACCGGGCGGCGAGTCTTCAGCTAAGGGGTCCGGGAAGAGGTGCTGTGCTCGAATCAACCGCGGTGGTAGCCACTGACGCGCCCGAACGCTACGCGAAGCAACTCCTCGCCCATCTCGGACGCAAGAACACCGTCGAAACGATTGCCGGCGAGCGGCAGGGTGGACGGCTGGTGTTTGCCTACGGCTCCGCTACCGTCCGGCCCGAGGACAACCAACTGGTGCTCGAGGCCGCCGCCGAGGACCCCGACTCGCTCGCCCACGTCGAAGAGGTGCTGGCTCGCCACCTGGAGCGATTCGGAGCCAAACGCGAGCTGGCGGTGACCTGGCAGCGCGGCAGACCCGACGGTGCGGGCGGCTGAATTCTCATGCTTCCTTGCGGCTCTGCGCGAGGAAGAAACGCACCATCTCGGCGGACGCGTCGGGGCCCAATGGATCGGTATAGGACCCAACCGGGCTCCCACCGGACCACGCGTGCCCGCCGCCATGCACCGTCCAGGACTCGGCGAGAACGACGCCGTCAGCATCGGTGTACACAGTCCGGGTGCAGGCGTGGCCGGTGCGCCGCGCGTCGAGCTGTGTCGTGTCCGAAACCGGGGTGTCGGCCGCGGCCAGCCGGGCGGCGACGAGGTTCCTGGCATTCACAGGCGCCACGATGTTGTCACGGTCGCCGTGGAACACGATCAACGGCACGTGGCCGCCCGGGGCCGGTGAGCCGCCCGTCCTCATCGCGACGAACGCCGACGCGACGTCACGTGCAGCGCGGTAAGCGATTCCGGAATGCACACCGACCCCCGCAAAGAGCTCGGGGTAGGTCGCGGCCATCACCGCTGCCATGGCGCCGCCGGCGGAGAGTCCGGCGACATAGACCCGGGAGGGGTCGATCGTGTGGTCGGCCATGATCTGACGGGTGATGCCGGCGATGATCGCCGGCTCGCCGACCCCAGCCTGCTGGTCGGTGGGTGAGAACCAGTTCCAGTAACCGCCGCTGTTGGCCGCTGCGGACTGCTGCGGGTACGCGACGAGGAACGTGTGCTGCTCGGCGAGGTCGTTCATCCGGCTGCCCGCGGCGAAATCGGTGGCGTTCTGCATGCCGCCGTGCAGCATGACGACCAGGGGTGCCGGCGCACCGGTGTAGCCGGTCGGGATGTAGAGGTCATAGCTTCGAGTCCCGGCTTGTTCGGTGTGGGCCAGGTGACGGATCTCGCCGCCGGCTGCGGCGGCCGCCGCGGCCGCGCCGGGGTTCGAGGTCAGCGGGGGTCGGAGTCTGTCGAGCAGCCCGCCGGGGCGGCGCATGGTGCGCCATCCCGTGGGCGCCGTGTGACGGCTGCCGGTGGGTAGCGCTGGGATTTCCGGGGCAGTGCCGACGGGCCCGGTCGGGCGCGCGGCCCCGAGCGTGCGTTGCAGAACGGCGAAGGCCTCCGTGAGCTGTCCTGCGCGGGTGAGCCTGAGCGCTTCGGACATGCCGGTGCTGCGGTGATGGTCGTCCATGGGAGCCCTTCGGGTGTGATGTCGTCGTCGACCGGTCGGTCGGCGTCGTTGACGCTCAGGTGGTGCGGTTGGCGAGTGCAGCCTTCACGGTCTTCGGCGCCCGGAAGGCGCCGAGCACCTCGACCGAGGAGATCGTCGCGAGCGCGAGATCGGCGCTCACGTCGTTGGCGATAGTTGCCAGCCCGAGGACGTGCAGGTCTATCGTCTGCCCCGCGTCGCGGAGTTCCTCGAGGTCACGGCGGCTGAGATGTTGTGTGCCGAGTGTCAGCGCTCGGCGCGCCACCGTGTTGTTCACTGCCTCCGCCCGGCTTTCGAGCTGACGCCGAATCGCCGTGCGGATGAAGTCAGTGCGGTTGGCGTAAAAGCCCTCGTCGACGAGTAGATCGATCTGGCCGAGGTCGACAAGGCCTACGTTGATGGTGATCTTCTCGCTCTTGTCCACTTCCGCCAAAGGCCGCTCCTGCCATCCACATACCATCCTATCACCATCTGGTGGGATGGTGGATCCGTCAGATCTTGAGCGTGGCCGCTCTGTGCCGAGTTCGCCTCGGTACCGTACGACGATGACCGACAGCAGGCTTTCCTCGTGACCGTTCCCTCGCCGGCAACTGTGCGACAGGCCGCTGCCCTCGTGGCACTCGAAGGCGTCGCCGGACTCGTCGCGGCGGTCGCGTTCGTGGTGCGCGGACTCGGCGGTGCCGACCAGTCCACGGTCAGCGGTTTCGGCAATGCTGCCTGGTTCGCCATCTTCGGCGGCGGCATTCTCGCCGCCGGGTGGGCGCTGTGGACCGGAAGGCGGTGGGGCCGCGGCGTTGCCGTCTTCGCGCAGCTGCTTCTGTTACCCGTCGCCTGGTACACGGGGGTCGGCTCACACCAGTGGCTCTACGGGATCGCCGTCGCGGCCGTCGCACTGATCACACTTGGCTTGCTGTTCAGCCCGTCGGCGCTGCAATGGCTCGGAACTCAGGATTCGGCGAGGGCGGACAACTCCGGGCCCGAGACCCGGTAGGTGATCCACTCGGTCTGCGGCCGCCCACCGACGGCGTCGTATAGGGCGATCGCGTCGACGTTCCAGTCGAGCACGGCCCACGACAGCCGGGTGTATCCGCCGTTGAGGCATTCCCTGGCCAATGTGGCCAGCATCTTGCGGGCCAATCCGCGGCGGCGGAACTGCGGCCGCACGTAGAGATCCTCCAGATAGATGCCGGCGACGCCGTCCCAGGTGGAGAAGTTGCGGAACCACAGCGCGCCCGCAGCGGCCTGGCCGTCCGCCTCGGCGATGTGCCCATACACCGTCGGGTGGTCGCCGAAAAGCGCTTCGCGCAACTGATTTTCGGTGACGATGCAGTCCGCGCCGGCCCGCTCGAACTCGGCAAGTTCGTGAATCATCTTGGTCAGTTCGGTCTCGTCGCCCGGCTGGGCCGGGCGGATGATCTCGGTCATGGCTGCACTCCCAGGGCCGACAGGATGGTGTTGAACTTCGTTGTGGTTTCCTCGACTTCATCGTCGGGATCGGATTCGGCGACGATGCCCCCACCCGAGTACGCGTCGGCGGTGCGGCGATCTGCCGACAGCTGCGCGCAGCGGATCGACACCACCCACCGGCCGTCACCGCGCTGGTCGCACCAGCCGATTGCGCCTGCGTAGAAGCCGCGATCTCCCTCCAACTCGTTGATCAGCTCGCTCGCCGCCGTCGAGGGCACGCCGCCCACCGCAGGCGTCGGGTGCAGCGCGACCGCCAAATCCAATGCGGTGGTGGACTTTTCCCGCAGCCTGCCGCTGATGGGCGTGCACAGGTGCCACACCGCTGCGGTCTTACTCAGCTGCGGCTCCTCCGCGATCTGAAGATCGACGCACAACGGGTCAAGCGCCTGGCGCATCGCGTCTACAACCAATTGGTGTTCGTGGCGGTTCTTGGCCGAAGCGGCGAGGGCGGCGCCGCTGGCCTCGTCGGCTTCCGGGTCCGCCAACCTCGGCGCCGATCCCGCAAACGGGCGGCAGGTCACTTGATCGCCGCGCCGCGCGACCAGCAGCTCAGGGCTCGCGCCGACCAGTGCAGCGCCGGAATACCCGCCACCTGCGGCCGTGAGGTCGGCGAGATACGCGTTGGCGGCGGCGTCGTTGGCGACGAGCCGACGCACGACGGTGCGGGCATCCAGTGGTCCCTCGGCCGCCAGCCGCAATGCCCGGGCCAGCACCACCTTGTGCAGGCCGCTGCCAGGATCCTGCAGCCGGCGCAGCGCTGCGCCGATGCGCTCGCGGTGCTCCTCGGGGTCGGGAATCATCTGCTTGATCCGCACTACGGGCAGTTCGCGAAGCGGCCAGTCGGGCAACGTCTCGGAAAACTGCACCGCCTGCGGGCGGATCAGCGCCGTTGGCTTGGAAATGTCAAATGGCAAGGCGCCCAAGATGATTGGTGCACTGTGCGACGCGAGCGCGGCCCGTGCGTCGGCGAGCCGGGGGAATGCGGTGTGCACGCCGTCGGCGACGACCACGCCGGTGCGGCCCGCGAGCACGAAGACCGGTTCGCGCGTCACGTCGATATCGACGGGTTGGGCAGGCCCGTCAGTCCGAGCGCGCCGAGCTGGCGCACCCCGTGTTCGAAGCCGCACACCGCGACGGATGCCGCAGGCATCGCGAACCTGATTCCTTCATAGACGGGTTGCTCGATCCAGCGGGTGATCACGGCACGGGAGAAGTGGCCGTGTCCAACGAAGACCACGTCGCGGGACTCCATGTGCATCAACGCCAGTGCGATGGAACGATCCGCGCGTTCGCAGATCTGTGCCGACGTCTCACCGCCGGGACAACCGTGCGTCCACACGAGCCAGTTGGGCACCGCCTTGCGAATCTCTTCGGTGGTCGTGCCCTCGTAGTCTCCGTAATCCCATTCGCTGATCTGCTCGTCCACGTCGTCGACGGTGAGGCCGGCCAGTTCGGCGGTGACCTGCGCCCGTTTGCGCGGGCTGCTGACAATGTAGGGGTCCTTCAGCCGAAGTTGTCTGAGTGTGTCGCCGGCGGCTTTCGCCTGTTCGCGTCCATGCTCAGTGAGGTCCAGCTCGGTGCGGCTCGTGTGTTGGCCGGACTTCGACCACTCTGTCTCGCCATGACGGAGAAGGACGAGGCGATGCTGCAGGCGGGTCACGCCCACCGATTCTGCCGCACGCCCCGTCGATGCGTGGGTACCCGTGCAACGATGAACACCGTGACGCGGGTACTAGCGGTCGCCAATCAAAAGGGTGGGGTTGCCAAAACGACGACGGTCGCGTCGTTGGGTGCGGCAATGGAGGAGCAGGGCAGGCGGGTGCTGCTCGTCGACCTGGATCCACAGGGATGTTTGACGTTTTCGCTGGGCCAGGACCCCGACAAGCTGCCCGTGTCGATCCACGACGTCCTGCTCGGTGAGGTGGAGCCGGACGCGGTGCTGGTCGACACCTCAGAGGGGATGACGCTGTTGCCTGCCAACATCGACCTGGCGGGCGCCGAGGCGATGCTGTTGATGCGGGCAGGCCGCGAATATGCGCTCAAGCGCGCGCTGGCCAAGATCGGCGGCAAGTACGACGTGGTGATCATCGACTGCCCGCCGTCGCTGGGGGTGCTCACCCTCAACGGTCTGACCGCGGCCGACGAGGTGATCGTGCCGCTGCAGTGCGAGACATTGGCACACCGCGGCGTCGGCCAGTTCCTGCGCACGATCACCGACGTGCAGCAGATCACCAACCCGGACTTGAAGCTGCTGGGTGCGCTGCCGACGCTGTACGACTCGCGCACCACCCACAGCCGCGACGTGCTGCTCGACGTCGCCGACCGCTACGACCTGCCGGTGCTGGCACCGCCGATCCCGCGGACCGTGCGGTTCGCCGAGGCCAGCGCCTCGGGTGCGTCGGTGCTGGCCAGCAGGAAGAACAAGGGCGCACACGCCTACCGCGAGCTGGCCTCCGCGCTGCTCAAGCATTGGAAGAGCGGCAAGGCGCTGACCACATTCACGCCGGATATCTAATCCGGACGCACGTCGAACACCGCTGACTGGGCCGGCGATGAATCTCGGACGTGCGGCGTATCTGAACCGGCATGACGACAATCGCAGACAAATCAGTTCTGGTTACCGGGGGCAATCGTGGCATCGGAAGGGCGCTGGTTGTAGAGGCCCTGAGGAGGGGTGCGACTCGCGTGTATGTCGGTACGCGCAAGCCGGTAGCCGACTCGGATGCCCGCATCACACCTGTGCCACTCGACGTGACCAATGCGGCCCAGATCCAGCAAGCCGTGGTCGACGTCGGGACACTCGACGTCCTGGTCAACAACGCCGGCATAGCGCTCTACGACGACTTGAGCGACCGGGGCGCACTCGAACAACACCTTGCCGTGAATCTGTTCGGCACGTACAGCGTGATCCAGGCGTTCCTCCCGTTGCTGAGTAATTCCAAGGGCGCCGTCATCAACAACCTGTCAGTGAACGCCCTCGCTCCCTTGCCACTCATCCCTGCCTACTCGATGTCGAAGGCCGCGGCGTTCTCGCTGACGCAGTCGCTGCGCACCCTGTTGGCCGAGCGGGGCGTCACTGTGCACGCCGTCCTGACGGGCATCGTGGATACGGACATGACAAGGGGCCTCGACGCGCCGAAGGCGTCTACGGAGTCCGTCGCCCGAGCCGTCTTCGACGGAGTGGAGAACGACGACGAGGACATCTTTCCCGATCCGATGTCGGGATCGTTGGCGCAGGGCTGGCGCAGCGGTCCGGCCAAGGCACTCGAGCGGCAGTACGCGGCGCTCGCGGTGGCCGAACGCATCAAGGCGCAGGCGAATTCGGGCTGACCGCGCGCCAAGCCAGGGAGTCTGACTCAATCTCTTTTTCTTGCAACTTCTTTGCGGTGTCGGGATCGTCCGTGGGTACCACCCTCACGCGGTCCTTGATGACGTGAAGCCGATGCAGAGCCCGAAAGCCTCGGCTCGCTCTTCATCGGCGAGTCCTCCTGGGTAGCTCGACTTCTGGCGGATGTCTTCGACTTGGTACGTATGCCAGGCGGCGTCGCCTGCGAGCAGCACGGGGCCGGCCGAGGTGTGCAGCAGCACACCGACACTGCCGGGGTGTGGCCGGCGAGGTCCACGAGGACGACCGAACCGTCGCCGAAGAGATCGTGGCTGCGCGTGAAGGTCAGGACCGGGGGACCGTCGAGTTCATAGTCGATCGTCGTACGTCCTTCAAGCGAGTCGCGAACCCCGCCCACCGGTGCGACGGATCCTGTTGTGACCCAGTCGTGTTCGGTTCTGTGCAGGTATACCGGCAGGCCGGGTAGATCTAGAAGTCCGCACATGTGGTCCCAGTGCGCGTGCGTCGGCAGGGCGAAATCGATGTCGGCAGTGTCGGAGTGCTCGGCGCTTACCTGCCAGAGCCGACGTCGACGCCGATAGCACTAGCCGAGCGCGACGAGTTCGTCGCCGCGCTGCTCGAGGATCGTCGAACCCGCCACCGCCGGAACAACTGCAGCGGAACTCGCCGGCAGTCCCCCTACACTTCGCGTGGGTGGTGCCCCCAGCACCGGAATGTGTTCGACACCATTGCCGCTGGCCGGGTCAAACGCGTCATATCCGCCGGTGACGGGAACCAGCAATCGTCCCGCCAACATCGTCGCGGGTCCCAGCGGAATATTGCTACCCGCCGCGCTGACCGTGTAGCGGTAGCGAAGTCCGTTGGCGGAGAACACCATTACGGAATCGCCGGTCCACCATGTGATCAGGTCACCGGCTCGCGACATCGTCGCGCCCGGTGACGGCGGCTTGGGCAGCAGCGTGCTGGCGACGGTTGCGCCGGTCTCGTCGACGATGTTCACCGTAGGCTTCGGGGCAGGCACGTAGACGGCCGTTGTGGTGTCGGAGACCGCGACGACACGGGCGCCGGAATCATCGACGACGCCGGGCTGCGGCACATATTTCTGGTTGGGCGTGTCCTCCTCGTCGGCGGGACGCAGCAACGTCAGCCGCAGGTCGTCCTGCTTCGGACATGCCTCCAACACCGACACCGCCGTGGAACTGGCCTCCGCCGACACCAGCCGGCAGATCGGTGAGGCGGGCGTCCCCGGCTTGATCCGCGCGTCGAGCGAGCCGTAGGACAGCATCCGGACCATGTCCGAGCGCCACTGCTCCAGGCGGGTGTCCCCGGCCGACAGCACGGTGGTGCCGTCGGACGACAGCCTCACCTCGGGGTCGGCGTATGCGGTGCGGCTGGGCCCACGCTCGCCGGTCTTGGCGTCGATTGTGCTGACCTGCCCGCAGCCGCGCACATCGGGATACACCGCGACGGCGTAGTCGTAGACATACGTGACGCCGCACAGCTCGAGGTCACGCGCGTAGGTCCACCGCGTGTTGCCGGTGGCGGGGTCGCGGCCTTCGACCTCGCGGCCGTCGCCGGTGACCACGTTGCCTGCCACGACCAACGGCGTGGTCGTCTTCGGGCTCGGCGCCGTCCACAGTTGCCGCAGGGAGCTGGGCACGACCTTTGCGGTGGGCAGCGTCGGCGCTGGCGTCGCGGCGGGCCGGCTGATGGTGGCCCTGGCGTCGCTCGTCCACCAGATCAGGGCGGCCACGATCGCGATTACTGCCGCGATCGCGACGGCCGCCAGCACGTCGCCCCTGGTGCGGCGTTCGGGTTTGACCATCCGTCGGAGGTGAACCTCGGCTAGCCGGCGTTCGCGGCCGCGGCCTTGCGCGGGCGACGGCGACGACGGCGCCCGCCGGAGCGCGATCCCTCCGCGCCGTCGGTGGCCGCGTCGTCGGCTGGCTCGGCTTGCTCGGTTGTCGCCCCGGGATGCCCGGTGACCGTCTCGCCGGCGCGCGTCCGCCTGCGGTTGCGCGTGCGGTTACGGGCGGGCTTCTCGGCGGCCTTTTCCGCGGGTGCGCGCTTGGCCTGCGCCTTGCGGGGTTCACCGACCGTGGCCTTGGCGTCGGTCGGGATGTCCAGCTCTTCGTAGAGATGCGGCGAGCTGGAGTAGGTCTCGGCGGGGTCGGGGCAGCCCAGGCCGAGCGCCTTGTCGATCATCGTCCAGCGGGGGAGCTCGTCCCAGTCGACGAGAGTGACTGCGATGCCCGTTTTGCCTGCCCGGCCGGTGCGGCCGATGCGGTGCACGTAGGCCTGTTCGTCCTCGGGAATCTGGTAGTTGATGACGTGGGTGATGTCGTCGATGTCGATGCCGCGTGCGGCGACGTCGGTGGCGACCAGCACGTCGACCTCGCCGGTGCGGAAGGCCTTGAGCGACTTCTCGCGGGCGGCCTGTCCAAGGTCGCCATGCACCGCGCCGACCTTGAAGCCGCGTTCGGCCAGCTCGTCTGCGACTTTCTGAGCGGTGCGCTTGGTGCGGGTGAAGATCATCGTGGCGCCGCGGCCCTTGGCCTGCAGTATCCGGCTGACCAGTTCGACCTTGTCCAGCGCGTGGGCGCGGTAGACGAACTGTTCGGTGGTGTCGTGGGTGGCCGACGAATGCGGGGCCTCCGCCCGGATGTGGGTGGGCTGGTTCATGAACGTACGGGCCAGCGTGATGATCGGGTCCGGCATCGTCGCCGAGAACAGCATGGCCTGCCGTTCGTCGGGTATCTGCTTGAGAATCCGCTCGATGTCGGGCAGGAAGCCGAGGTCGAGCATTTCGTCGGCCTCGTCGAGCACCAGCATCGACAGCCCGCCGAGCTGAAGATGGCCCTGCTGGGCGAGATCGAGCAGCCGCCCCGGCGTGCCGACGACCACGTCGACACCCTTCTGCAGCGCCTCGATCTGCGGCTCGTAGGGCCTGCCACCGTAGATCGACGTCACGGTCAGCTTTCGCGCACCGGCCGTGAGGTATTTCGCCGCGGTAGCGAGGTCCCCGGAGACTTGCAGGCAGAGTTCGCGAGTGGGGACCACGACTAGCGCGCGGGGGATACCGCTCAGCGGGCGATCGGCGTCGGTGGTGATGCGCTGCAGCATCGGCACCCCGAAAGCCAGGGTCTTGCCCATGCCGGTGCGTGCCTGACCGATGAGGTCGTCGCCTGCGAGTGCAAGCGGCAGCGTCAGTTCTTGGATAGCAAAGGGATGTTCCTTGCCGTCTTCGGCCAGTGCGCGCACTATTTCGGCGCGAACTCCAAGTTCGGCAAATTTTGGATTGAGATGAGTCATGCTCGGGAGACGTAGCCTTTCTGGTGTCGAACCTCGTAAGTTCTCGCGGATGTCCACGCGCGCACGAGTTCGACGAAGCTACGGCCGGGGCCCTGCGTTGAGGTCGCGGGCCGACTGCGTGCACGCACATTTCCTAGGTAGCGGCGACTTATTCGGAACCGCTGCTGAGCACTTCCGAAGCCACTTCCTACGTCCATCATAGCCGCTCGGGTTTGCCCGGCCGTCGGCGCTCCCAGCCGACAACGCCAGCCGTCTAGAGTTGGGCCATGAATTCGACGTCGCCCGCGCCCTCCCCCGAGCAGACCACGTCGGGCGTGTCGGCCGACCATCCCGGCGTCAACGAACTCTTCGCGCTGCTGGCCTACGGCGAGGTCGCGGCGTTCTACCGGCTCACCGAGGAGGCGCGCATGGCGCCGAACCTGCGCGGCCGGATCAACATGGCCAGCATGGCAGCCGCGGAGATGAGCCACTACGAGGTGCTACGGGATGCGTTGGAGCGCAGGGGAGTCGACGTGGTCCCAGGAATGACGAAGTACGCGTCAGCGCTGGAGAACTACCACCGGCTGACCACGCCGAGCACGTGGCTGGAAGCGCTGGTGAAGACCTACATCGGCGATGCGTTGGCGGCCGACTTCTACCTGGAGATCGCCGACGCCATGCCCGACGAGGTTGCCGACGTCGTGCGGGCGGTGCTGTCGGAGACCGGGCACTCGCAGTTCGTGGTGGCCGAGGTACAGGCCGCGGTGACGGCCAGTGAGAAGCAGCGTCACCGGCTGGCGCTGTGGTCGCGGCGGCTGCTCGGCGAGGCCATCACCCAGGCCCAGTACGTGATGGCCGACCACGACGAGCTCGTCGACCTGGTGATGTCGAGCGGCGAGGGCCTGAGCCAGATGACCGAGTTCTTCGACCGGCTGCAGCGCACGCACAGCACACGCACTCACGAGCTGGGCCTGGCCTGATCTACTTGGTGCAGTTCGCGATCATCGTGTTGTTGTTCTGCACGGCGATCGCCGTGCCCGACGCGTCGGTGATGCTGCAGTTCAGCTGACCGGCCACGCTCGTCGCGGTGACCGAACTGAGCGACACACCAGGGTCCAACACCACCGTCTTCGCCCACGGCAGCGCCACGTTCACGTCGGTCTGCAGCGCTCCCTGCGAATCGGTGTAGATCACCGTTACCAGGTCGATGAGATTTCGGTTGCCGGTCACCCGGTAGGTAATCGTGTTCGGCGCAGGCGCGGGCCCGGGAGCGGGAGCCGCAGCGGTCGGCGCGGTACTGGGCGGGGCGCTTGCGGTCGGTGTCACGGTGGTGACGGTTTCCGGCGGCAACGACGCCGCGGGTGGCGGCGCCGATGGCGTGGTCGCGACCGGCGGCGCCGACGTGGTGGCGGCCGGTTGTGACGTGGTCGGCGCAACGACCGTCGTGGTCACCGAGCCGCTGTCGCCGCCGCCGAGGATGACGACCGTGCAGATCACCGCGACGAGCAGAATCGCGCCGGCCACGCCGGCGACCCAGATCCAGCGGCGATCGATCGGTTGATAGTCGTCGTAATCCTCGAAGTCGTCCTCGAGGGCTTGGTACTCGTCGTAGGGCTCGCGGTCGAGGCCGACGGTTTCGCCGCCGTCGTCGCCATAGCTGGGAATCCGTTCGGTCGGGCTCAAGGAATACGGTGAATGTGCGGTGTATGGCCTGTTCATGCAATTATCCCGGTCGTTTCGTCCAATGCCGGGCCCGATGCTATCGAGACAGAAGTGACCAATGAGGTTGACGCGCTGGGGCTCTGATCACGGTCCGGACTCGGTTCGGTCGAGAATTCGCCCGGGCGCCCCGCATTGCGGTTTCGCTACTCGCACTGGGTTCTCGGTTCGCTAACCGCACTGGGTTCTCGGTTCGCTAACCGCGAAGTGCCCGGGGCGGCATCGCACCACAGGCGTCCACTAGCCTTCTTGGCGAGAGCACACGAAGGAAAGGGTCCAGGCGTGGAGGTCAAGATCGGTGTCACCGACAGCCCGCGCGAGCTGATGTTCAACAGCGCGCAGACACCCAGTGAGGTGGAGAAGTTGATCACCGACGCGCTGAGTAAGGATTCGGGCGTCGTGGCCCTGACCGACGAGAAGGGCCGTCGTTTCCTGGTGCAGTCGGCGAAGATCGCGTATGTCGAGATCGGCGCCGCCGATGTGCGTCGGGTCGGCTTCGGTGTCGGCGCAGTCGGCTCGGAGGCCGTTAAGACCGGGTAAGGGGCACGTGCGACAGCCCGCCCCAGATGAACTGCACGGTGCCCTCCACGGCGTCGTCCTTGGATATCGGCCGGTCGGCGTTCAGCCAGTAGCGGGCCGAGTCGGCGCTGATGCTCACCAGTCCGACCGCGATCATGCGCGCCCGGTGGGGTTCCAGGCCGGAGTCGTGGCTGATCAGGTCGAACACGGCGTCAGTGCACGCCTCGGTGGCCACCTTGACCTGCGCGGACACCTGCGGTTCGGTGACATAGTCGTTCTCGAAGATCAGCCGGTAACCCTGGCTGTCGTGCTCGATGAAGTCGAAAAAGGCGTCCACGGCGGCTCGCACCCGCTGCCGGTTGTCGGTGGTGGTGCGCAGTGCCTGGCGCACACCAGAAACGAGGTTGTCGGCGTGCCGCTGCAGTACGGCGAGATAGAGCTCAAGCTTGGACGTAAAGTGTTGGTAGAGAACGGGTTTGCTCACACCCGCGCGGTCCGCGATCTCGTCCATGCCTGCCGCGTGGTAGCCGCGGTCGACGAAAACCTCGCTGGCGGCAGCCAGTAACTGTCCACGGCGTTCGTCCCGAGGGAGCCTATTCCCGCGCCGGCTCGCGCCGGAGACCGCGCCGCCGTTGGCCGGTTGTGCGCCCCGCCTCGCGGCGGTGTTGGCCAGATCGCTCATTGCGTCCTTCATCTGACTTCGTTTCGCAACGACACTACTACCGTTGCCACGGCGAGCGCGGATGCACGCCATCGTGCCCTGGCGCTGGCGCGCCGGAAGAGCAAGCTCAGCAGACTGTGCCATCCTGTTTCGGTGACCTACGACCCGGGGCGTCACGGGGGCGGTCGCGTACCCGTGTTGCGTGACGAGTGGCGAGAGCCATTGCGCGCACAACGCGACCCGATCGCCGAGGACTCCGGCCGCATCAGGTCGAATCGCGACGAACATCGCCGGGCACGCAAGCAGACGTGGCTTGGCCACTTCATCTCCACCTACGGCTGGCGGGCCTACGCGCTGCCGGCGTTGATCGCGCTGACCGGCGTCGTGGTGTACCAGACCGTCACCGGAACCAGCGTGCCCGCACCGATGGAGGCCGAGGGGCCGGTGCAGGGGCCGCCGACAATCGGCGTGGCCAGTACGCAGATCATCGGTGCGCCACCCAAGGGGCTAACGCAGTTCGATGTGAACCTGCCCACCGGGATCCTGCCCGACGGCGGACCGTTCACCGAGGCAGGAGCCAAGACATGGCACATCGTGCCCGGTACCACACCCAAGGTCGGCGAGGGCACCGCCAAGGTGTTCACCTACTCTGTCGAGATCGAGGACGGCGTCGACACCGCGAGTTTCGGCGGCGACGACGGATTCGCCCGGATGGTCAGCGAGACGCTGGGCAATCCCAAGAGCTGGACTCATAACCCGCAGTTCGCGTTCACCCGCACCGACAGCGGCACGCCGGACTTCCGGATCTCGCTGAGCTCGCCGATGACCGTGCGCGAGGGCTGCGGCTACGACATCCAGCTCGAGGCGTCCTGCTACAACCCGGCCTACGCCGACCAGCCCCGCGTGTTCATCAATGAGGCCCGCTGGGTGCGTGGCGCGGTGCCGTTCCAGGGCGACGTCGGCTCCTACCGGCAGTACCTGATCAACCATGAGGTCGGCCACGCCATCGGCTATCAGCGCCACGAGCCGTGTGGCGAAAACGGCGCACTCGCGCCGGTGATGATGCAGCAGACGTTCTCGACCAACAACAACGACGCCGCCCGCTTCGACCCGGATTCGGTCAAACCCGACGGCAAGACCTGCCGGTTCAACCCCTGGCCGTACCCGATCGCCTGAGCCCACGCCGCGGGGAAGCAGTGGGGTCTCGTTGCTGTTGATAGCAGTACCTGCTGTGATGGTCAGTAGAGAACAATCAAGGAGATTTCGGTGTCGACACCGTTGCCGCCGCTGGTAGAACCGGCGGCCGAATTGACGCGTGACGAGGTGGCGCGCTACAGCCGTCACCTAATCATCCCGGACTTGGGGGTGGACGGGCAGAAACGGCTGAAGAACGCCAAGGTGCTGGTCATCGGTGCAGGCGGGTTGGGCTCGCCGGCGCTGCTGTACCTGGCCGCCGCAGGCGTGGGCACCATCGGCATCGTCGAGTTCGACGTGGTCGACGAGTCCAACCTGCAGCGCCAGATCATCCACGGCCAGTCCGATATCGGCCGGTCCAAGGCGCAAAGCGCGCGTGACTCGGTCCGCGAGATCAACCCGCTTGTCGAGGTGCGGTTGCACGAGCTGCGGCTCGAGCCGGATAACGCCGTCGACCTGTTCAAGCAGTACGATCTGATCCTCGACGGTACCGACAACTTCGCGACCCGTTACCTGGTCAACGACGCCGCCGTGCTGGCGGGCAAGCCCTACGTGTGGGGCTCGATCTACCGCTTCGAGGGCCAGGTGTCGGTCTTCTGGGAGGCGGCACCCGACGGCGCAGCCGGGGAAAAACGGGGCCTTAACTACCGCGACCTCTACCCGGAGCCGCCGCCACCCGGCATGGTGCCGTCGTGCGCCGAGGGCGGCGTGCTGGGCATCCTGTGCGCGTCGATCGCGTCGGTGATGGGCACCGAGGCCATCAAGCTCATCACCGGTATCGGAGAGCCGCTGCTAGGCCGGTTGATGGTCTACGACGCGCTGGACATGACATACCGCACTATCAAGATCCGCAAGGATCCCGCCACTCCGAAGATCACCGAGCTGATCGATTATGAGGAGTTCTGCGGTGTGGTGTCCGAGGCAGCGGCAGAGGCCGCGGCCGACTCCACGATCACGCCGCGCGAGCTTCGCGAGCTGCTCGACTCCGGCAAGCCACTGGCGTTGATCGATGTACGTGAACCGGTCGAGTGGGACATCAACCGTATCCAGGGCGCAGAGCTGATCCCGAAGGCAGCGTTCGAATCGGGCGAGGCGTTGGCCAAATTGCAGGTCGACCGCACGCCGGTGTTCTACTGCAAGACGGGGGTGCGCTCGGCCGAGGTGCTCGCCATCGTCAAGAAGGCCGGCTTCTCCGACGCGATGCACGTGCAGGGCGGAATCGTCGCGTGGGGTAAGCAACTCGAACCCGACATGGTGATGTACTAACGGCCGGTTTAAGCGTGTCGACCGACCGTGGAGCCGGTTCGGCACCGCCCTTCTCGGGCGTCGTCGGTTCACGCCGATGGTGCGGAGTGAACGTCAGTTCCCGCGTCACCCGAGCTGGTTTCGTCGGCACGCCGGAGGTGCTGACCAGAGCCGTCTCGTCGGCGGGCATTGATGATCCGGCCTCCGTGCTTGGGGGTTCGGGGGGCGAAGTTTGTGTCTCACCACAGCGGGCGAGGTTCACCGCGGCGTTGAGGTCACGATCCGACTTGTGGCCGCATTCGCAGGTGAACACGCGATCCGTCAATTGCAGTTCGCCCTTTCGGGTGCCGCATCGCCAACAGATCTGGCTCGACGGGTACCAGCGGTCAGCTTTGATGAGGGTGGCACCGTGCCATCAAGACTTGTAAACGAGCTGTCGAGCGAATTCGGACCAGCCTGCGTCGCTGATGGCTTGTGCAAGGCGACGGTTCCTCATCATGCCGGCAACGTTGAGGTCTTCCAGTACGAATCTGTCGTGAGTCTTGACGAGTTCGTTGGAGACCGAATGTAGAAAGTGCTGGCGGACATTACGGACGTGGTTGTGATGACGTGCCAGGCGGGCACGAGCATCGCGGCGGTTGTTCGATCCTTTCTTCTTGCGGGACAAGGATTTTGCCATTCGGCGTTGCTGCCTCATGGCGGTTGCCAGAGGCTTAGGCGGCCGATCGAATCTGGCGACCTCGCGACCATCGGCAGTCGCAGCCACGGCGAAGGCCGACAACCCGCGGTCCACACCGATCCAGCCAGCGTGATCGCCGTCGGATCTGGCAGGGTGCCGAGCTGCCGGGTGCAGCTCGGCAGCCTCAACATTGAGCGCCACCCACCACCGACCGGCACGATAACTGATTGTTGCGAACAAGATCTTTGCGCGCCCATTGCTCAGCATCCGTCGGAGTGGGCGGGTGTCGTTGTGGACTCGGACTGTCCCGATGCGAGGGAGCGTCACGGATCGCGCATGGGCCCCACCAACATAGATCAGGGGTTTGTCTCTCTTGGCTTGTTTATTGCGTAACCGAAACGACGGTGTGGCGCTCGCTTTCTGCTTGAATTTGGGAAAGCCAACCCGACGTCCGTGGCGCTTGCGGGCGTCACGCCAGGCATCCAACGCGACGGCGCAATCAACAGCACCACCCTCGAACACTTGCTGGCACACCTGATAGCGCCAAGGCAGGCCGGTAACACCAATTTCGGCCACACCTTGCTGATCAACTACGAACATCCGTCCGGCGGTTTCTGACTTCTTCCACTCGTTGAAGCCGTTGATGAGGTCAATCGCCGTAAAGGGCACATCCACAGCCGCACCGGTACTCCGGGCGTCGAGCGCATCCTTCACCATGGCAAGGCATTGGTTATACGCGAACCGCGCCGCCCCGGCATGACGCGCCAGAGCACGTTGTTGCTCGGTGGTCGGGTCCAGGCAAAACTTGAAGGCGGTGTACCTCGGCATCTCATGCGCACAGTTGCACATGCCTCCGACAACCATCGACCGGATGGTCCGCCACGCTATTGGATCATCGCCTGGGTTAAGCCATGTTAGCGGAGTCAGCGCTTAGGCTGAGGTGGTGACTGTCGAACGGCCGCCGGATCATGTGCTGGCGGCGTTCGGATTGACCGGTGTGCAGCCGGTCCCGCTCGGCTCCAGCTGGGAGGGCGGCTGGCGCTGCGGCGAGGTGGTGCTGTCGATGGTGGCCGACCACGCCCGCGCCGCGTGGTCGGCCAAGGTGCGCGAGACCTTGTTCGTCGACGGTGTGCGGCTGGCCCGGCCCGTTCGCTCGACCGACGGCCGCTACGTGGTGGCGGGTTGGCGGGCCGACACGTTCGTCGCTGGAACGCCCGAGCCGCGCCACGACGAGGTGGTTTCGGCGGCGGTGCGGCTGCACGAGGCGACGGCCAGGCTGGAGCGGCCCCGCTTCTTGACTCAGCCCCCGGTCGCGCCGTGGGCGGACGTCGACGTGTTCATCGCCGCGGACCGCGCCGCGTGGGAGGAGCGGCCGCTGCACTCCCTGCCGCAGGGCGCCAGGGTGTCGCCGGGTTTCGCGGACGGGCAGCGCTCGATCGAGCTCATCAACCAGCTGGCCTCGTTGCGCCGACCGACCAAGAGCCCCAGCCAGCTGGTGCACGGCGACCTCTACGGCACAGTGCTTTTCGCGGGCACCGCGGCGCCGGGCATCACTGACATCACGCCGTACTGGCGGCCGGCGTCGTGGGCGGCAGGCGTGGTGGTCGTCGACGCGCTGTCATGGGGCGAGGCCGACGACGGGCTGATCGAGCGCTGGAGCCCGCTGCCGGAGTGGCCACAGATGGTGTTGCGCGCGTTGATGTTCCGGCTCGCAGTACACGCTCTGCATCCGCGGTCGACGGCAGCGGCGTTCCCGGGCCTGGCTCGTACGGCCGCGCTGGTGCGGCTGGTGCTCTAGAGAGCTCGGGCTAGAACTCGTGGCGAACTTCCGCCAGCTTGACCCGGCCATCGTTGGCCAGCACGCCTTCGGAGCGCAACAGCTCCAGCTGCCGGGTGGTCAAGTGGGGTGCCGGGCGGCCGGAAGCCCTGATCACCCGATGCCACGGCAGGTCCGACGAATCTGTCCGCATGATCCAGCCGACGATGCGGGGACTGGAAAGTCCTGCCGCATCAGCGATATCGCCGTACGTCGACACCCGTCCGGCAGGGATTGCCGCGACCAGTGCACGTACGGTTTCGACCTGCTCGTCGGTGACCGCAGGCATCTCAGGTTCGCTCAAACTGCTTGCGGATCAACGCCGCGGTGTCGGCCGGACGCGCCTGGGGCACCATGTGGTCGCAGTCGAACTCCACGAGCGCGAAGTCGGGGCGCTCGCCCAGCCCGCTGAGCAATTCATCGGTGACATACGGCGGGTCCGTCTTTGCGGCGCGCACCATTGTGACCGGTATCCCGTTTTGCGGCAACCGAATTGGTCGTGCCAGCTCACTCCAGTACGACAACATCGCCGGGATGCTGATCCGCCATCCCGCGCGCCCGCCCGGCAGGTCGATCAAGTGCTCGTCCAGCTCGCGGTCCAGTTCGTCGGCGTCGACCTCACGCCATGAGCCGTTCACCTTTTCGGCGCGAGCCTCCTCGCGGTCGGTGTAGTCCGGCGAGGCGAACATGTCGTCGGCGATATCGCGCATCCACCCGCCATCCAGTCCGACCGCGGGATCGAGCAGCACCAGCGCCGCGACCAGATCCGGGCGCGCGGCAGCCAGATTCAGCGCCACCGCGCCGCCAAACGAATGGCCGACCACCACCACCGGGTCGTCCGCGTCGGCTTCGAGCAGGGCGGCCAGTGCGCCGACATTCGCGTCGATGTTCCATGGCGCAGCCCAGGACGATCGTCCGTGTCCGATCAGGTCCGGTGCGATGATCGCGAATTCGGGCAGATGCCGCGTCGCGAGCGTCTGCCAGCGCTGACCATGCCCGGTCAGGCCGTGGACGGCCAGGATCTGGGGCGGGCGGGTCGGTCCGTAACGGTGGACATGCACGAGGTCGGTCACGGCTTGAATGCTGCCAGCAGGTGACGACGGCCGCTTGTCGGACCCCCGTGGTGTCATGCCTCCATGTCCGCACCGCAGACCGAACTGACTCCGGCCGCCCTCACCGAACCGGGCATGAGGGGTGTGGTGCGCGTGCTGGGCGGCGCGGGTACTGGCAAGAGCAGCCTGTTGATTCAGGCAGCCACGGCCCACATCGCCGCGGGCAGTGATCCGGAATCGGTTCTGCTGCTGACTGGTTCGGCGCGGCTCGGCAGCCAGGCCCGCGCCGCGATCACGTCGGCCTTGTTGTCCGCGGGTACTCGCGCGGTGGTCCGCGAACCCTTGGTCCGCACCGTGCACTCGTATGCGTTCGCGGTGCTGAGGCTGGCGGCACAGCGCAACGGCGACCCACCGCCGCGACTGATCACCGGCGCCGAGCAGGACGGCATCATTCGCGAACTGCTCGCAGGTGACCTGGAGGACGGCGACTCTTCACCGGTGGCCTGGCCCGCCCAACTGCGGCCGGCGCTGAGCACCGTCGGATTTGCCAACGAACTGCGCGACCTGCTGGCCCGCTGCACCGAACGCGGCGTGGATCCCGTTGCGCTGCAACGCATCGGGCGAGCCAGCGGCCGGCCTGAATGGTTGGCCGCAGGCCAGTTTGCGCAGGCCTACGAGCAGATCATGCTGCTGCGCTCCGCCGTCGGCATGGCGGCGCCGCAGGCCACGGCGCCCGCGCTGGGCGCCGCCGAACTCGTCGGTGCCGCGCTCGAAGCGTTCGCGACCGACTCGGATCTGCTGGCAGCCCAGCGCAGTAGGATCAAGCTGCTTCTCGTCGACGACGCTCAGCACCTCGACCCGCAGGCGGCTCGGTTGGTTCGCGTGTTGTCGACCGGCGCCGAGCTGACCGTCATCGCCGGCGACGCCGCCCAGTCGGTTTACGGTTACCGCGGCGCCGATCCGTCGCTGTTACGCGGCGACGCGCCTGCCGTCACCCTGACCCGGTCACTGCGGTGCGCACCGGCCATCGCCGACGCCATCACCACGGTCGCGCGGCGGTTGCCGGGTGTCGACGCCGCACGTGCGGTGAGCGGCGCCGAGGACCGGCGGGGGTCGCTGACCGCGCGGATCGCCGCAACCTCGCACGCCGAGTCGTCGTTGATCGCCGACGCGCTGCGCCGCGCACATCTGATAGATGGCATGCCTTGGGCACAGATGGCGGTGATCGTGCGGTCGGTGCCCCGGCTGGGCGCGACGCTGGCGCGTGCACTTGTCTCCGCAGGGGTACCGGTGGAGTCGCCGGTGCCGAACGCTCCGTTGGCCGGTCAGCCCGGGGTGCGCGCGCTGCTGACGGTGCTCGACGCAATGGCGTACGGCCTGGACGGCGACAGGGCGCTGTCGCTGGTAACGGGCCCCATCGGCAGGGTCGACCCGGTGTCGCTGCGCCAGCTGCGGCGGGCGCTGCGCCGCGCCGATGGCTGCCAGCCGCAACGCGAATTCAGCGAGCTGCTTGTCGAGGCGCTCGAGAACGAAACCCAACTGGGGGCACCACCCCCCCGAAGGGTAGGGGGATTGTCGGCCGATCTCGGCCGCCCATTGCGGCGGGTTCGCGCCGTGCTCGCCGCGGCGCGCCGCAGCGCCGCCGACGGGCAAGACCCTCGGTACACACTGTGGCAGGCCTGGCATCGGTCCGGCCTGCAGCGGCGCTGGCTGGCAGCCAGTGAGCGCGGTGGCCTCACCGGCGCGCAGGCCGACCGCGACCTCGACGCGGTCACCGTGCTGTTCGACGTGGCCGAGCAGTACGTGACGCGGACCGCCGGCGCGTCGCTGCGCGGCCTGGTCGACCACGTCGAGGCGATGGGACTGCCCGCGACCTCCCGTGATCAACGACCGGAGCCCGACGCGGTTGCGGTCCTCAGCGCCCATTCGGCGCTCGGCAGGGAATGGGAGTTCGTCGTCATCGCGGGTCTGCAGGAAGGACTGTGGCCCAACACGATTCCCCGCGGCGGCGTGCTGGGCACTCAGCAGCTCGTCGACGTGATGGACGGCGTCGCGACGGAGGTGGACCGCGGCTTGTCGAGCAGGGCGCCGCTGCTCGCCGAGGAACGCAGGCTGTTGATCGCCGCGATGGCCCGCGCCCGCAGCCGCCTGCTGGTGACCGCGGTGGACAGCGACAGTGGCGACGAGTCGATGCTCCCGTCGCCGTTCTGCCATGAGCTGGCCGCCTTGACGACCGATCCCGAACCGGAACCGCCAGAACCGATCCACGCGCCCCGGGTGTTGACTCCGCCCGCGCTGGTCGGCCGGTTGCGCGCGGTAGTGTGCGCAACACCGGGCGCGGTCGACGACACGGTACGGATCTGCGCGGCAACACAACTGGCGCGGCTCGCGCGGGCAGGCGTTACCGGTGCCGACCCGGCCCAGTGGTACGGCATGACGCCGTTGTCCAGCGACGAGCCGCTATGGAACGGCGACGACCATGCCGTCACGCTCTCACCGTCGACGCTGCAGACGCTGACCGACTGCCCGTTGCGCTGGCTCCTCGAACGCCACGGCGGCACCGACGGACGTGATGTGCGCTCCGCGGTCGGTTCACTGCTGCACGCCCTTCTCGCTCAGCCCGTTAAGGCCGAGAGCCAACTGCTCAACGATCTTGAAAAGCTCTGGAGCAAACTGCCGTTCGATTCACAGTGGTATTCCGACAACGAGCTGGCGCGCCACCGCGCGATGCTGTCGACATTCGCGCAGTGGCGTGCGCAGACCCGCGACGAGCTCACTGAGGTTGGCGCAGAGATCGACGTCGACGGCACGGTAAGCCCAGGGGTGCGGGTGCGCGGCCGCCTCGACAGGCTGGAACGCGACGGCGACGGCCGGTTGGTGGTGGTCGACGTCAAGACCGGCAAGACCCCGGTCAGCAAGGACGACGCCCAACGCCACGCCCAGCTGGCGATGTACCAACTCGCTGTCGCGGAAGGTCTACTGCCACAAGGTGATACTCCGGGGGGAGGCCGTCTGGTTTATCTAGGCAAGGTCGCAGCCGGCTGCGCCACCGAGCGCCAACAGGACCCGCAGACCGCCGGCACCCGCGCGGAATGGCGCGAGCGCGTGCAGCAGGCGGCGGCCGCCACCCAGGGGCCGGAGTTCCTCGCGCGGATCAACGACGGATGTGTCCACTGCCCGGTGCGGGCGATGTGCCCGGCCCACGCCGCCACCGGCGGACGTCCATGACGCCGCGCTACAGCCCGACCGAACTGGCTTGCGCGCTCGGCTTTTTCGCGCCCACCGAGGAGCAGGCCGCGGTGATCGCCGCACCACCAGGACCGCTCGTGGTCATCGCAGGCGCGGGCGCGGGCAAGACGGAAACCATGGCGGCCAGGGTGGTGTGGCTGGTCGCCAACGGCTACGCCTGCCCCGGTGAGGTGCTCGGGCTGACGTTCACGCGCAAGGCCGCGGGCCAGCTGCTGCGCCGGGTCCGCACCCGGCTGGCGCGGCTGGCGGGCGCCGGCCTCGTTCCCGGTGGCTCCGATTTCGCGGACATCGCCGACGACCCGGCGACCGTCAGTACTTACCATGCGTTCGCGGGGAACCTGCTGCGAGAGTACGGTCTGCTTTCCCCCGCAAGCGGGTGGGCCCCCCGCTTGCGGGGGGAATGCGCCCTGCCGGTCGAGCCCGACACCCGATTGCTGGGCGAAACCGAGTTGTGGCAGTTGGCGTTCCGCGTGGTATGCGAGCACCCGGAGCACTTCGACACCGACAAGACCCCGGCGGCGGTGACTTCGATGGTGCTGCGGCTCGCGGGCCAGCTGGCGGAACACCTCGTGGACACCACTGAACTGCAGGACACCCACGTCGAGTTGGAACGGCTGGTGCACACGCTGCCGGCGGGCCCCTATCAGCGTGACCGTGGGCCCAGCCAGTGGCTGCTGCGCATGCTGGGCACCCAGACCGAACGCACGCAACTGGTTCCGCTGATCGACGCGCTGCACGCGCGCATGCGGGCCGAGAAGGTGATGGACTTCGGGATGCAGATGGCCTCGGCCGCCCGGCTGGCGTCGATGATCCCGCAAGTCGGCCAGCAGTTGCGTCAGCGGTTCCGGGTGGTGCTGCTCGACGAGTACCAAGACACCGGGCACGCGCAGCGCGTCGCGCTGTCGTCGCTGTTCGGCGGCGGCGTCGACGACGAGCTGGCGCTGACGGCGGTCGGCGACCCGATCCAGTCGATCTACGGTTGGCGGGGCGCGTCGGCGACGAACCTGCCACGGTTCACGACCGACTTCCCGCGGGCGGACGGAACACCGGCGCCCACGCTGGAGCTGCGCACCAGTTGGCGCAATCCGCCGCGAGCGCTGCATCTTGCGAACGAGGTGTCCGCCGAGGCGCGGCGCCGTTCCGTCGCGGTCCGGGCCCTGCGGCCGCGGCCGGACGCCCAGCCGGGCGTCATCCGGTGCGCACTGCTCAACGATGTGGCGGCCGAACGGGATTGGGTCGCAGACCATGTGGCGCAGATCTACCACGGCGCCCGCAGCGACGGTGTGGCCGCACCGACTGCGGCCGTGCTGGTGCGCCGGAACGCCGATGCCGCGCCGATGGCCGACGCGCTTGCGGCCCGCGGCGTCCCCGCCGAGGTCGTCGGCGTCGCCGGGTTGCTCGCCGTGCCCGAGGTCGCGGACCTGGTGGCGACGCTGCGGCTGGTGGCCGATCCCACCGCCGGGGCCGCCGCGATGCGGGTGCTCACCGGGCCGCGGTGGCGACTGGGTGGTCGTGACATCGCCGCATTGTGGCAACGCGCCCTCGAGCTCGATGACCGGCCGACGCACGACGCCACCACCGAGCAGATCGTCGCGCAGGCCGCCGCGGACGCCGACGCCGCCTGCCTGGCCGACGCGATCTGCGATCCCGGGCGGGCGGCAGCGTATTCCACCGCCGGGCACAGCCGGATCCTCGCGCTCGGCCGTGAGTTGACTGCACTACGCGCCCACCTGACGCATCCGCTGCCCGACCTCGTCGCCGAGGTGCGCCGGGTGCTTGGCCTCGACACCGAGGTGCGGGCGGCCAGGCCAGTGGCATCGGGCTGGTCGGGCACCGAGCACCTGGACGCGTTCGCCGATGTGGTCGCCGACTTCGCGGCCCGCCCGGGCGCGACGGTGCCGAGTCTGCTGGCATATCTGGACGCCGCCGAGCAGGTGGAGAATGGCCTGGCGCCCGCCGCGGGGGCACCACCCCCGCGAAGCGAAGGGGGAGTGTCAGTCGCCAACGACCGGGTGCAGATCCTCACCGTGCACGCCGCCAAGGGCTTGGAGTGGCAGGTGGTCGCGGTCCCGCACCTGAGCGGGCGAGTGTTCCCGTCGACGGCGTCGACGCGAACCTGGCTCACCGACGCAGGCGAACTGCCGCCGCTGCTGCGCGGTGATCGCGCCACCGTCTCCGAACACGGCGTCCCGGTACTCGACACGTCGGACGTCAACGATCGAAAGCGGTTGTCCGACAAGATTTCCGAACACAAACGGCGCCTCGAGCTGCGCCGTGTAGACGAGGAGCGCAGGCTGTTGTATGTGGCGCTCACCCGGGCCGAGGACACCCTGCTGCTGTCGGGCCACCATTGGGGTGCCTCCGAGGCCAAACCGCGTGGCCCGTCCGATTTCCTCTGCGAGCTCAAGGACATCATCGAGGCGTCCGAACACAACGAAGCCGGCTGCGATCCCTGCGGCGTCGTCGAACATTGGGCACCGGCCCCACCCGATGGTGAGCCGAACCCGTTGCGCGACAGACCAGTCGAAGCGCTCTGGCCCACCGACCCCGTCGGCGCGCGCAGAGTAGACGTGAACAAAGGCGCAGCACTCGTAACGCAGGCGATGTCGGGTGGTTTGGGCGCGAAGTCCGAAGATGTCGAGGGGTGGGCAGCCGACGTCGACGCCTTGTTGGCGGAGCGCGATCGTGCGGCCGACTCGCCCGTGCCGCTGGGGGTACCACCCGCTTGCGGGGGAGTGTCGGTCAGCACGCTGGTCGAACTGGGCCGCGACCCTGTCGGGGTCGCGCAACGGCTGCGACGTCGCCTGCCCACCCCGCCCGACCCACATGCCTTGCTGGGCAACGCATTTCACGACTGGGTGCAGCGGTTTTTCCACGCCGAACGGCTGTTCGACCTCGATGAGCTGCCCGGCGCCGTCGATCGCGACGCCGGCGAGGAGGAAGAGCTCGCCGAGCTGCAGGCCGCGTTCGCGGTGTCGCCGTAGGCCGCCCGCACGCCGATCGATGTGGAGGTCCCGTTCGACATGGTCATCGGCGGGCGCGTGGTTCGGGGGCGCATCGACGCGATCTTCGCCGACGATGACGGCGG
>DASQCE010000246.1:0-3694 GCA_035634855.1 Mycobacterium sp. | reverse complement strand
CGGACGCTTGGGTGCGGGCCCCTTGCGCGGCATCAGCTCTTCTCCTTCTTGGCGCCGTAGCGGCTACGGGCTTGTTTGCGGTTCTTCACACCCTGGGTGTCCAGCGACCCGCGGATGATCTTGTAGCGCACACCCGGCAGGTCCTTCACACGACCGCCGCGCACCAGCACCATCGAGTGCTCCTGCAGGTTGTGGCCCTCACCCGGGATGTAGGCGGTGACCTCAACCTGGCTCGTCAGCTTGACGCGCGCGACCTTGCGAAGTGCCGAGTTCGGCTTCTTCGGGGTGGTGGTGTACACGCGGGTGCACACACCGCGACGCTGCGGGCTGCCCTTGAGGGCCGCAGTCTTCACCTTGGCGATCTTGTCGCGGCGACCCTTGCGGACCAGCTGCTGAATGGTTGGCATCTACCGGCTTTCTGTGTTGCTGCTACGTTCTTCAAGTCTCTGTACTGCAGTTATGTCCCGCTCACGCACCCCGCGATCGGGTGTGTCGCATGCGCCCGCCGCGAAGATTTCTCTAGGCTTCGTGGACACGCGAATTGGCCCGGCGTGCAGGCATGCTTGCGGAATTTTCGTTAAGTCAAGTCCGCAATGCGCCTTATCTGCCAGGCACGATCGTCCACAATACCAGGGCTGGCGCAGCGCTCCAAACCCATGCCGGAGGCCGTAACCCCAGGTCAGCGCTAGCTTCCGGCTCTGCTCTTCGCGCAAGCGCTCATCTGATCCCGATGCTCTTCGCGCAAGCGCTCATCGCCGCTCCATCCCGGTCGCCAGCCGCATCACCATGTCCACGAACACGGCGTCGGTGTCGATCCCGTTCATCGCCCCGGTCATCTCCAGCAAGACGAAACCGTGCATCGCCGACCAGAATTCCAGCGCGGCGTAGAACGCATTATCGCCGTCCAGGCCGTAGGAGGCGAGAACAGAGATGACGGGAGCGGCCGCCGCGCGCGTGGCGGCCGTGAACTCGGGATCGTCGCCGCCGAGCGGCATCCGGGTGAACGCCGAATAGCGACCGGGATGGTGATGCGCGTAGCTGCGGTAGGCGCTGGCCATCGCCGTCACCGCGTCGTCGCGCGTGCGGCCCTGGCCCACGGTGTTGAGCATGTCGATGATGTCGCCGACCACCCGCATTCGCACAGTGCGGCGCAGGTCCTCGAGGCTCTGGACGTGGTTGTACAGCGACGGGCCCTTGGTGCCGAGCTGGGTGGCCAGTGCATTGATCGTCAGTGCATCCCAGCCCTCGCGGTCGAGGAACGTCAGCGCGGCGTTGACGATCGAATCGCGGCTCAACCTCGCGGGTCGTCGGCCTCCCGCTGTCGGTTGGGGCCGGGCTGCCATCTTCGATTCACCCTTCGGGTCGTCGGTGGACCACGAGATCGGGTCAGCGAAAAACTAACACCCTCTAGCTTCCCTCAGGTCAGTTGACGCGCTCTTGACTGAGCTCGGCGAGTTGCCCGGTGATCGTGCATAGATCGGGCAGCATCGCGGGATTCATCGTCTGGATCGACCAGGTGATGACGTCAGTGCCCTTGGCCACGTAGATGCTGCACGCGTTGGCGTCATAGGCCTTGAAGCCCTTGTTGCCGTCGATCGACAGTTCGGTGAGCGTGCGTCCGGCCTGCTGCTCCAGCGACCGTTCGGTGTCCATATCGCTGCCGCGGTACCACCAGGTCGAGATGCCCATGCCTTGCCCGAAAGTGCCCAGCACCGTGTTCTCCTGCCAGAAGCACCCGGCGTCGCCGACGACGGCCTTGGTGAACATCGAGGATCCGACGGCCTTGGTGATGTCGGCATCGGTGACCCCGCTGCAGTCGGCGCTGCGGAATCCAGCACCCGGTTGCGATGCCTGCGTCGTGGGTGTTGCAGGCTCGCCCGACGGACCGCAACCGGCCAGCAGCGCCGTCACAATGCCGAGCGCGGCCCAGCACGCCGACAACGGTTTCGGGACTGCCATGGTCACATGTCCGATTGCAGGGTTGCAGTGAGCAGTTTCTCGGCATCCTTGCAGGGATCGCCGCTGGGCTGACCGCGGTATTGCACCCACCAGCTCAGCACCCCGGTGCCTGCGGCCGCCGTGGCCGAACAGGCCGCGCCCGTGGTGTCGCGACGAGCCAGAAACGCCTGATGCCGTTCGACGACCTTCTCGGTGATCGTCGCCCCTCGCTCGGTGGCAAGCGCGCGTTCGCGATCGAGGGTGCCGGTCTCGTACCACGAGAACGTCACGTCGACAATCGCCGAGCCACGCGACAACACGTATTGGCAGACCGCCCCGCTATAGGGCCGCACGATGTGGTCGGCGCCGACGGTCTGCTGAATCGAGCCGTCGACCAGCAACCCACACCGGTCGTCGACGTATCCGTAACTGCGGTTGGGATCGGGGACGGCTGACTGACCCCGACGCGCGGTACCGCCGACGGTCTGAGAACACCCTGCGACGGTCACTACCGCTGTGACCGCCACGACAGCAACCGGGTTGACACGCCAACGCATCGGTCATCACGCTAACCCAGCACGGTCAACGAAGGCGACTCGTGCGAACCACTGCCACGACGGCCAATGCGGAACGTACGCTCCCATCCATGACATCGAAGGCTGTGGGTCGGTCGCTGACGGCATGCGCGATCGTGTTCCCCGCCGCGCTCGGCCTCGGAGTCCCCTCGGCCCAGGCGAAGAACGGCGACACCCACATCACCGGGCAGGGCATCGTGCAGACGCTCGACTGCAACGAGTCGACACTGTTCGTCACCGGCACCGGCAACACGGTCTACGCACTGGGCAGCTGCTGGGCGGTGACCATGCAGGGTTCGTCGAACGTCGTCATCGCCGACAACATCGTCGACAACGTCATCGTGTACGGAAACGACCAGACGGTGTTCTACAAGAACGGCGAACCGTTCGTGTGGGACCGCGGCCGTGAGTTGGGAATGACCAACCGCATCGACCGGGTGCTCGCATGAGCATTCGCATGTTCGCCGCGGCGGCCGTCGCTGCTTTGGTTCTCGCCGGCTGTGGCTCGGAAAGCAAGGACACCAACACTCCGACGGCGACTGCCGGTTCGTCGGGCGCGCAGGTCGAGGTCGGCAACACGATCAACTACGGCTCATTCGGCACCACCGCGGATATCGATTGCGCCGACGGAAAGTCGCTCAACATCGGCGGGTCCAACAACACCCTGACAGTGAAGGGCTCGTGCGCCAACGTGAACATCGGCGGCGCAGACAACAAGGTCACGTTCGACAAGATCGACAAAGAGATCAGCGTCGTCGGCCTGAACAACACCGTGACCTACAAGGACGGCGATCCGAAGGTCAACGACACGGGCTCGAACAACAAGATCAGCAAGGGCTAAGCGTTCGCGCCATGACGGCCTGCGCCTGCGGCGAATCGTGCTGCGCCCTCGAGTGATTCGGCCGCGACGCGCGAAATGCTGGCGAACTCGAAGTCCATCGCCTCCGCTTCGGATGATCCCCACTGGTTCAGCATCGAGAGCCGGTCCGACCGCATGCACTGTTGCGGCAGCTTGGCGAGTTCGGCGGCGAGCTCCTCAGCGCATTGGCGCGCTTGCCCTTTGGGCGCGACGCGATTGGCCAGCCCGATTGCGTACGCCTCGTTGGCGTCGACGCCGCGGCCGGTCAGGATCATGTCCATCGCGCGGCTATGACCGATCAGGCGAGGCAGGCGCACCGTGC
>DASQCE010000245.1:0-7898 GCA_035634855.1 Mycobacterium sp. | reverse complement strand
GCCGCCGTCGAGCACATCGGCCCACTCGCCGCCGACCGCCCGGCAGAACACCGCTGCATACGGATCGGCCGCAACGGGGTCGGGTTTCTGGGCCTCCAAGGCCCGCGCCGTGGCCACGAACAGGGCGGTCGAACCCACACTCGTCTTGATGTCCCAGGTGTCATTTTCGGTACGCACGTACGCGTTTATACGCGCGGATTCTGACAATCCAGCCAGACTTTGTTCATGGCAGAATCGATGAGCCGGTGCTTGAGCGGGCCAAGCAGCGCTTCCCCAGGGCTCCTGTGAAGTGGCTGTGCGGCGACATCCTCGCCATGGCAGACGAGCTGGGGGACTTCGACGCCGTCGTCACGTTCGTCCGCCCAGGATGGCGCACGGGTGTCGCTACTTAGGTTGGGGCGCGTCTTCATCCGGTGCGACGCGGCCCGCTGATCACACCAGCGGGCGCCCTGTCTTGATCCGCCAGTCGACGTCTTTCAGCAGCACGTTGAACGGGAACTGTCGGACGAATCGCGGCATCAGGTCGTTGATGAAGCGCAGCACGTGGATCGTGCGGTCGAACCGGCGCTGCTTGGCGGCATTCCACTCCAGCTTCATCTCGTTGCGGAAGCGTTGCGGCAGAAAGCCTGTCGTGATCAACAGACCGAAATTGTCCAAGCCGCGCTGCACCCGGGCCGGCAGCTTTACACCACGTACGCGGCCCGCCGCGAGCGGCCAGAGGTATTCGCGCACGGTGTCATCGATGCGCACCTGCTCCAGCGACTCCAGCCAATATCGGTCGAACGCACCGCGGTCCTCAGGCCACATATAGTCCGGTACCTGCAGCGTGGTTCCGAGCGGCACCCCCTCGCGATAATGCCGCTCGGCGGTCTCCTCATCCATCTCGCCGACGAACAGCCGGTACACGTCAACCGCGCCCTTGTACAGGCACGCCCCGACCCACAGCTGGAGGTCGCGGTCGAACGCGTGGTAAGAAACCGGACTTTCGTCAGTCGAATAGACCTGCGCGTGAGCCCGGTTCACCGCACGCCGGAATGCTGCCTTCTGCTCAGGCGAGCCCTTGGTGGCAACCGCGAGATAGGTGAAGGTGGTACGGGCACGCTTGATCGGATGGCGGTCCACCCGGCCGCTCTCAACGCGGCTCTCGACGACGCCATAGCCGACGCCGGGCCGGGCGAGCTGCATGATCACGTTGGCGGGCCCGGCCAGCAGGGCCACGCCCATCAGTCCTTCGTCGAAGCTCGCACTACGGCGCCGCGATGTCGGCGGAAGCGCCGTGACCGGGTCGCTCACCGCTCGCTCGACGTGCTGGACCGGCGCACTGATCGTCATTGACTCACCCAACGTCAAATGTGAGAACGTCTGTTTCCAGATATATTGCTCCAACCGCGTCGCCGGTGTCAAGATTGAACCGATGGCTCAAGTACGGCCCTACCGCGGCGTCGAGGCGGCCGATCGGGTCGCCGAGCGCCGGCGCCGTTTCCTGGAAGCGGGTCTGGACATCCTCGGTTCCGATCCCGATCTGTCCGAACTGACGGTGCGCGGCATCTGCCGCCAGGCCGGGGCGGCGCTGCGCTACTTCTACGAGAGCTTCACCGACAAGGACGATCTCATCGCCGCGGTGTTCGACTGGGTGATCGCCGACATCGCGGCGACCACGCAGGCGGCGGTCACAGCGGCGCCGCTCGAGGAACAGAGCAGGGCCGGCATGGCCAACATCGTGCGGACCATCGCCGCTGACACGCGGGTCGGCCGGCTGCTGTTCAGCTCGCAGCTGTCCAATGCCGTGGTGGCGCGCAAGCGCGCGGAGTCCGGCGCGCTGATGGCGTTGCTGCTGTTCCAACACGCGGGCACGCTGGGCGCCCAGAGCAATGACCTCATTAAGGCCACTTCGCATTTCGCGGTCGGCGGCGTCGGTCAGACGATCACCGCGTGGCTGGCCGGCGACATCACGCTGGACAACGATCAGCTCGTCGATCGGCTGGCCGCGATCATCGACCAGTTAGCCGTACCTGAGCTCTACAAGAGCAGGGCAGCAACGGGATTCGCCACAACGGCATCCCGGGATCGAGCACGTACAGCCGGGTGGCCGTCAAGCGAAGGATGCGCAGCGCACCGGTGATCAGAACGGCCGCCAGCGGAAGCTCGCCGAGGGCGGCCGTCAAGACGGACAGCCATCTGTCCGAGGGCGCGGCCGTCATCACGTCGAACCACGCGTCGCAGACCAGCAGGACGCCGGTGGTGAACGCCGCGAGGATCAGCAACTGGCGGCGCAACAGACCCAGCACCGCTGTGGATGCCATAAAAAGCAGCAACAGGATGTCGAACCCGACCCAGGTTGCCGTCCAGTTATTCGCGATGTACCTGTCGGGCAACGTGATCGAGAGGTAGACGATCCACGGGATCAGGCCCACGATCGCGCCCGCCATCAGCACCAGACGCACCCGCCGCATCCTGACGAACCCTGACTCGGTCACCAGCTCGCCGATGGGCCGCTCCAGCCTGGTGATCAGCTCACGACGTTCGGCCGCCGACATCGCGGCGATCTGGGCGTCTGACACCACGCCGTCAGGCATTGCAGCGCTAGCGTCCAGCGGGCACTCGCGGTCGGCGGTCCGCCGCGGTCTTCGGCGCCGTCGTGGTGTCGTTCTCAGTGAATTCCTTAGTCCAGCAGGCGAACTCAAGCGTGATGCCGTCTGGATCGTGGAAGTAGAACGAGCGCACGTACACGCCTGGGTGCACCGTCGGCGAAACCTGCGCTTCGCTCTCGTCGTGGTTGAGCACCGGGCCAACGCGTACACCCTTGCCCTTGAGCCGCTGCCGGTACTCGTCGAATTTCTCCGCAGGCACGTGGAAGGCCAAGTGGTTCATGGTGCTAACTGCGCTCACGATGTCACCGATCCCGGGAATCGCCTCCGGTGACGAGACGCCGGGTACCCGATCGGGCGCATCGGCGAACCAGAAGAACGCAACGCAGTCGCCGTTTCCCGCGTCGAAGAAGAAGTGCTGCCCCATGCCACCCGGCAGATCCAGCGACTTGATCAGCGGCATGCCAAGGACATTGCTGTAAAAGTCGACGGTGCGCTCCATGTCGGAGCAGACCAGCGCCACGTGGTTGATGCCGCCGAGCTCGAATTCGGAATTGGGACTGTTTGGCTTGATCATCTCGCAGCTCCTCTAGCCAAGCTCGAAATGTGAATCTAACATCAGATTCAGGTTCGATCAATGGCCGAGGAGCTCCGTGACCGTCAGCCCCCGCGAGCAGTTGCCGACTCTGCGCGGCAGGCAGACGCAGGCCGCGATCGACGCAGCGGCCAGGGCGGTGATCGCGCGCAAGGGCATTCTGGCGACGACGATTTCGGACATCGCGGCAGAAGCCGGCAAGTCTACCGCGTCGTTCTACAACTACTACGACTCCAAGGAAGCGATGGTCCGCGAATGGGCCGTGCGGTTCCGCGACGAGGCGCGGGAACGGTCGCGTGCGGCCGGAGAGCCCGGCCTGACCAACTGGGAGCGGTCCTATCAGGCCGCGGCCGCGCATTGGAACACCTACCGCAACCGGCTCGCCGAGATCATCAGTGTCTCGCAGCTGGCCATGATCAGCGACGACTTCGCCGAATACTGGGCCGACATCTGTTCGTTGCCAATCGAATTGATCACCCGGATGGTCAAACAGGCTCAACACCAGGGCTTCTGCTCCCGAGAAGACAATCCGCAGATGGTAGCGATCGCGATGGTGTCGATGCTCAACCAGTTCTGCTACACGCGACTGTCCGGCGACGCCGCGGCGGGCGCCGTCGACGATGACGCGTGTATCACCACGCTGGCCAACGTCTTCTACCGGACGATCTATCACAAGGAGGCCAGGCTGACATGACGAGAACACCGGCGGCAGCCGGAACACCCGGCGTCACCCGCGAGTTCGTCGGGTTGGACTCGCCGACAGCGCGGCGGGCGGGGTCGGGCGGCCATCCGTGCCAGGGGCTCTACCACCGCGGCGTGGGGCGCAAACCTAAGGTCGCGATGATCGCCACGCACTATCAGATCGATTTCTCCGAACACTATCTCGCCGATTACATGGCGACCCGTGGGGTCGGGTTCCTCGGGTGGAACACCCGCTACCGCGGATACGAGAGCAGTTTCCTTCTCGACCACGCACTGGTCGACATCGGCGTCGGGGTGCGCTGGCTGCGCGAGGTTCAAGGTGTGGAAACGATTGTGTTGCTGGGTAATTCCGGCGGTGGTTCGCTGATGGCCGCTTACCAGGCACAGGCCGTCGACCCACAAGTGACACCACAGGAGGGTATGCGGCCCGCGGCCGGACTGACAGACCTGCCGCCCGCAGACGGCTACGTGGCCAGTGCCGCGCACCTCGGTCGCCCGGACGTGCTCACCGCATGGATGGATGCGTCCGTCATCGACGAGAACGATCCCATCGCAAGCGATCCCGAGCTCGACCTCTTTGACCAACGCAACGGTCCCTCGTACCCCAAGGAATTCATCGAGCGCTACCGGTCGGCACAGATCGCCCGCAACCACGCCATCACCGATTGGGTCGAGACCGAACTCAAGCGGGTGCACGCGGCCGGCTTCTCCGACCGTCCGTTCACCGTGCTGCGCACCTGGGCGGACCCGCGGATGGTCGACCCGGCGATCGAGCCGACGAAGCGCCCGGCCAACATGTGCTACGCCGGCGTCCCGGTCAAGGCGAACCGCTCGGCGCATGGCATCGCTGCCGCCTGCACGCTGCGCAACTGGCTTGGCATGTGGAGCCTTCGGCACGCACAGACCCGCGCCGAACCGCATCTGGCCCGCATCGATTGCCCCGCACTGGTGATCAACGCCGAACAGGACACGGGCGTGTATCCCACCGACGCTCAGCGCATCTATGACGCGCTGGCCGGCACCGACAAATCGCAGTGTTCGGTCGACACCGACCACTACTTCACCACCCCGGGCGCCCGCAGCGAGAAGGCCGATATGATCGCCAGGTGGATCGCGAAGCGGTGGCGTTGAAGTCACCTCTTCGCGCGAGCGCTCATCAGTGATAGTCTTCGCGCACTTCGTTTCCGGCGAGAATGGTCACCGAATTTCTTGCACCAGAGGCGGATTGGCTCGATATCCGGTACTGCGGCGACAACGACGACGACACTTTCTACCGCGAACTGCCCGAGGCCTAGGTGCTCTGACACGTGCTGCGGCCTATCTCCGGTGACGACCTCGAGCAGGCGCGACATTTGCGTGCACCTGCCGCTGACCGAGAAGACCGCAGGCATGCTCGACCGAGCGGCCCTGGCCCGGATGAAGCCCGACGCGGTGCCCGTCAACACCTCACGCGGCGGCGTGGTCGACGAAGCCGCGCTCGTCGACGCGCTGTGCAGCGGCGCGTTGGCCGCCGCGGGCCTCGACGTGTTCGCGCTCGAACCGATACCCGCCGACAATCCGCTGCTCGGCCTGGACAACGTGGTGCTGACCCCGCACGTCACCTGGTACACCGTCGACACCATGCGGCGCTACCTGGAACATGCGGTGGACTGCCGCGGGATCGCCGAAGGGCGCGAGTTGGCCAACGTGGTCAACGGGTAGGCTGGCTCCCAACCGACCGGTTAATAGGGAAGGCCCGAAGAGGTAGCTATGCCTATCGCGATCACTCCTGAGCACAACGACCTGGCCGATTCGGTACGGTCCCTGGTGGCGCGGGTGGTGCCATCGGAGCTGCTGCACGAAGCCCTCGAAACTCCGATCCCGAACCCGCCACCATTCTGGAAGGCCGCGGCCGATCAGGGCCTGCAGGGCGTGCACCTGGCGGAATCCGTTGGTGGACAAGGCTTCGGCATCCTCGAACTGGCTATCGTCCTGGCCGAGTTCGGCTACGGCGCGGTGCCGGGACCGTTCGTTCCGTCGGCGATCGCAAGCGCGCTTGTCGCCGCCCACGACCCCGACGCCAAGCTGCTGAACGACCTGGCCTCCGGCGAGGTGATCGCCGCTTATGCGATCGATTCGGGACTGACCGCCACGCGGCACGGCAAAGGCGATTCGGCTGGCCTGGTCATCCGCGGCGAGGTGCGGGCGGTTCCCGCCGCGGCGCAGGCGTCTGTCCTGGTGCTGCCGGTCGCCATCGACAGTGGCGAAGAGTGGGTGGTGCTCGACGCCGAGGCGCTGGAGGTCGAGCCGGTCAAGAGCGTCGACCCGCTGCGGCCGCTGGCACACGTGCGCGCCAACGCCGTCGAGGTCGGCGATGATCGCGTGCTCAGCAACCTGAGCCGGACCCTGGCGCGCGCACTGATGTCCACGCTGCTGTCCGCGGAGGCCATCGGCGTCGCGCGATGGGCCACCGACACTGCATCGGCATACGCGAAGATCCGCGAGCAGTTCGGCAGGCCCATCGGCCAGTTCCAGGCCATCAAGCACAAGTGCGCCGAAATGATCGCCGACACCGAGCGGGCCACCGCCGCGGTGTGGGACGCCGCCCGCGCGATCGACGAGTATCGCGAAACCGGTTCGCAAGAAACCGCTTTCGAATTCGCCGCCGCGGTCGCCGCGACTCTGGCGCCTGCCGCCGCGCAAAACTGCACCCAGGACTGCATCCAGGTGCACGGCGGCATCGGTTTTACCTGGGAGCACAACACCAACGTCTACTACCGCCGCGCCATCATGCTCGCCGCCTGCTTCGGCCGCGCCGCGGACTACCCGCAGCAGGTGGTCGACGTCGCGACAAGCTCCGGACTGCGCAAGATCGATATCGGTCTCGACCCGGAGACCGAGAAGCTGCGGCAGGAGATCCGCGCGGAAGTCGGAGCTCTCAAAGCGATTCCGAGTGAGCAACGCACCGTCGCGATCGCCGAGGGCGGTTGGGTGATGCCTCACTTGCCAAAGCCATGGGGCCGGGCATCGAGTCCGGTCGAGCAGATCATCATCGCCCAGGAATTCACCAGCGGCCGGGTGCGCCGCCCGGCTATGGGCATCGCAGCGTGGCTGATACCGTCGGTCGTCGCATTCGGCACGGAGGAGCAGAAGCAGCGGTTCCTGCCGCCGACGTTCCGCGGCGAGATGATCTGGTGCCAGCTGTTTTCCGAGCCGGGTTCGGGTTCGGACTTGGCGAGCCTCACCACCAAGGCCACCAAAGTCGATGGTGGTTGGCGTATCACCGGCCAGAAGATCTGGACCACCGCCGCACAGGTGTCGCAGTGGGGCATGCTGCTGGCCCGCACGGACCCGAGCGCACCGAAACACAACGGCATCACCTACTTCCTGCTTGATATGGCCAGCGCCGGCGTCGAGGTGAAGCCGTTGCGGGAGCTGACCGGAAACCCGATGTTCAACACTGTCTTCATCGATGACGTGTTCGTTCCCGACGAGCTGGTGCTGGGTGAGGTGAATCGCGGCTGGGAGGTCAGCCGTACCACGCTGACGGCCGAGCGGGTGTCGATCGGCAGCAGTGAGCCGCCGTACCTGGCCAACCTCGACGGTTTCGTGGAGTTTATGCGCGACGGGCATTTCGACCAGATCGGGCAGAACCACGCCGGCAGGCTGATCGCCGAAGGGCACGCCGCCAAGTTGCTCAACATGCGCTCGACGCTGCTGACGCTGGCCGGCGGCGACCCGATGCCGGCCGCTGCGATCTCCAAGCTGCTGTCGATGCGCACCGGCCAGGGCTACGCGGAATTCGCGGTTTCGTCGTTCGGCACCGACGGCGCGATCGGCGATCCCGGACAGCTCCCTGGCAAATGGGCGCAGATGCTGCTGGCCAGCCGGGCCACCACGATTTACGGCGGCACCTCTGAAGTGCAGCTCAACATCATCGCCGAGCGGCTGCTGGGGCTACCCCGCGACCCGTAGCCGCATTCACCCCGGCCAGGAGGTTGCAGCAAACACTCATGCGCGGTCAGTCAGATGGC